>JAPOOP010000099.1 GCA_026713385.1 Candidatus Poribacteria bacterium
GGAGCCACGTGCTGGCGTGCAGATAGCGTTCGTGCAGAAACAGTTGTTGAATCGCATCCCACCATCGCCAATTCGGTCGATATTCGGGGTACTGTTCATCTCGCTACCATAGCAACTAATCGCCGGTGCCGCATGGTCATCGGACACAATGAGGAGTATATTTGGTCTGTGTGTCGTTGGCATGGCTTATTCCCAGGGTTTTAAGATAATCTTCGAGCTTTCTTGGGATGCAGAGGTTTCAAATGCTTGCTGAATCTCGCGCATCGGGAAGACGTTGCTGATGAGCAGATCGAGGAGGGTTGAGCCTTCGATAACTTTCATCAATCCGGGGAATTGGTTGAGGTTATAGTGCCACGCGCCAGCGAGACGCAATCCTTTACCGATGAGATCCGGACTCACATGGAGAACGGTGTCGTTTCTACCGCTCTGCCCGACGAACGCGATAGTACCACGCCGCCGTGTCGCATCGATGCAGAGACGGTGCGCTTGGATGTTTCCTGAGCAATCGAGTGCGAAATCTACACCACGTCCATCTGTGGTGAGGTCGCGAATCTGGTCTACGGCATCTTCATCGGTTGGGTTGATGACCGCTTCGACTCCCATCTGTTTTGCGCGTTCGGCACGCCACGGGATCAGTTCTGCGGCAATGACTTTTGCACCGCGGAACCGGGCGTTGGTAATCGCACCGAATCCGACAGGACCGATACCGGTGATCAGCACAGTATGTGTCGCGTTTACGCCCATCTCGTCAAAGGCTCGATACGACGGGCCCAAGGCGCAGCACGCAAGAGACGCGTGTTCGTAAGAGACTTTGTCTGGAATCTTCGGGAGCAACCAAGAGGGCTTGAGAATATACTGTGCCATTGTCGCACTACCGTAAGGGGAACCGACGAATTCCTCAAAATTGTGGTTGTTTTCGCAGTGGATATAGTCCCCGTCGGTGCAAAGCACACACTTGCCGCACGGGTATTGCGGCATCACGACCACCCGATCGCCGATCTCTACTTTTCCGGGTTGGGCGATATCGACGACCTCACCCGCGGCTTCATGTCCAAGCCGATCGGTCTGACTTCCGTGCTCAAAAGCGTGGTATTCGGTACACATCGGTGAAGCGTGGACTTTTACAACGACCCAGTCCTCTTTCGGTGTCGGATCTGGTACGTCGACGAGTCCTGCTTGATGTTCACCTAAAACTGCTGCTACTTTCATAGTTGCTCCTTCTATTTTTTACCAAAGATAGGTAGGACTTACGCAGGCTGCTCTTTTGAGCATCTGACTTTTAGTTTGTGTCAGGAATGTTGGCGTTTTTTCGAGAATCCGCATCTAACAAAGCGTCCCACGGTCAAATTTGTGTAAATCCTGCAAAGATATAGGATACTTCGGTTAAACCTCCGTCCATTTTAGCATAATTCCATTTATTCTATAAATCAAATTATGAAGTTTTGATAGTCACGATCGTTCAGTTTTCTTGTAGCGAAGATTACCAAAGCCTGCCATCTTTTGTAGGATTGGTCTCCTGATCCTGACTCTTGCCGACTGCTGACTGCCAAAAACTTTGCTTGACAAAATTAGCGAAAACCTGTTTAATAATAGAGGCAGATACAAACAATTACAGCAAGTATTGACTTGCCAGTTACGCCAGAAGTGCCGTGTTTTCGGCATATCAGGATTTAATCTTTTATAAAAGGGAAATCAAATGAAAATAGAACAACGACTTGAAGAATTAGGTGTGGAATTGCCAGAACCCGCGGTTCCCGTAGCGAATTACGTCACGACAGTGCAAACCGGCAATATCGTCTTTACCTCTGGACACGGACCCGGAACAGGTGAAGGTCCAATCTATCAAAGCCAACTTGGCACTGATGCGACAATTGAGGAAGGCTATGCTTCAGCGCGTCAGGTAGCGATCTGTTTGTTAAGCACTCTCAAACACGCACTCGGCGATTTGGACAGAATCAAACGTGTCATCAAAGTGCTCGGATTCGTCAATTCGGCACCCGACTTCATCGACCAGCCCGCGGTTGTCAATGGGGCATCGGACTTTTTGGTTGAGGTGTTCGGTGATAAAGGTAGACATGCACGCTCCGCAGTCGGCATGGTGCAATTACCCGGTGGAATTCCGGTTGAAATTGAGATGGTTGTCGAAATTGAGGATTAATCTCTTGAGGAAACTTAAAATCGGTGTTATGAGTCACGGAAGCGCAGCCCAAATCGAAGTGGAGGGCGACTCGGGAGAAGAATACTCCAAGCATGAAACCACGCTTATGACTCCGCAAGGGAAGTTATAATAATGGCAGTTCAAATTATTAAACCTCGGATCCGAGGGTTCATCTGTACCAATGCCCATCCGGCGGGTTGTCATGCGAATCTCCTTAACCAAATAGATGAGATTAAACAGGGCATTCCCTACAAAGCGACGGATATGAACGCACTTGTCATCGGTGCGTCAACGGGTTACGGGCTGGCTTCTCGTATTGCGCTGACGTGGGCTTACGGGGCGAAAACGCTTGGACTTCTTTATGAGCGACCCGCCGATGCCAGACGCACTGCAACAGCAGGTTACTATAACACTGCCGCTTTCCATCGACAAGCGACAGCGGATGGGTTTTTCGCGGACAGTCTCAACGGAGACGCATTTTCAGATGAGATGAAGGCAGAGGCTATTACCCGACTTAAAGCGAACTTTGGGAAAATAGATACCCTCGTCTATAGTATCGCCGCACCACGACGCATACATCCGACCACTGGTGTCTCACATCAATCCCAACTGAAACCGATTGACGCGTCCTATACAGGGAAGACGATCGATCTGAATCGGGAGGTTATTACATCTGTTACCATTGATCCAGCAAGTGAAGAGGAGATCACTGACACGGTCGCTGTGATGGGTGGTGAAGACTTAGATATGTGGATTGATGCATTGACAGAAGCGGATTTACTCGCACCAGAGGTCACAGTTGTTGCCTATACCTATATCGGAAGTTCCTTGACATGGCCCATTTACCGAGACGGGACTATCGGCAGAGCGAAGGATGATCTCAAGACGCGTGTGGATGCACTTGACGAGCGGCTTGCCAACCAACTTGGTGGTAATGCTTATATTTCGGTGAACAAAGCCGTCGTTACGCAAGCCTCCGCCGCAATTCCTGTTGTGCCGCTCTATGTCAGTATTCTCTATGACGTTATGAACGCCAAGGGCATCAATGAGGCACCGATTGGACAAATGCGACGACTTTTCTCGGAGCATCTCGGACCTGGGCTACAACCGCAACTCGACAGTGAGCGGTACATTCGTCTTGATGACCGTGAGCTACAGCCTGAGATAACCGATGTAGTAACCGAGCGTTGGGAACGGATTGATACCGACAATTTTCATGAACTCTCCGACTACGCAGGCTTCAGGCGACGTTTCCGAAATCTC
Source organism: Candidatus Poribacteria bacterium (assembly GCA_026713385.1). GTDB lineage: Bacteria > Poribacteria > WGA-4E > WGA-4E > WGA-3G > WGA-3G. The sequence goes on from JAPOOP010000099.1 coordinate 3,422, forward strand.
TTCGGATTTGAGGTCGAAGGCGTAGATTACGATGAGGCTGTCGAGACGGAATTAACGTTTTAGGAAATGACTGGCTGCGGAGATCAATATCTGAATGCGAGATGTGCAACCGAGGGAACTACAATTCTACCGAATGCCAAACGGACGTGAACCTTTCGCTGAATGGTATAATGCAATTCAAGACCCATGGACGCAGAGTAGAATTCAGAAACGGCTTGTGCGGCTTGGTCTCGGCAATTTTGGTGATTGTCGTTCTGTTGGTAGCGGTGTGTTTGAATTGCGTCTTCAGTTCGCTGCCGGTTATCGCATCTATTTTGGTGAGGTAGATGACACGGTTGTTCTTATACTCTGTGGCGGGGACAAGTCGTCGCAGACGCGGGACATTACACGTGCAAAAACTTATTGGTTACAATACAAGGAGATACAACGATGAGTGAGTATCGAACTTTGCGCGATTTCCAAATGGAACAACTTGCTGACCGGACAGCGGCGATTAACTATCTTCAAGTGACATTAGAAGAATATCAAGTTGATGGGGATATGCCCTTTTTTCTTCGCGAGATCCGGACCGTTTTAGAAGCACAAGGCGGGATAGCCAAACTTGCTAAGAGAACTGATATTGAACCCGCAGTCCTCTCAGAAATGCTCACTAGCGACGCGGCACCGCGACTTGATATGTTCAGTTCGATTTTGACTGCACTCGGATGCCGACTCTCGATACAACCGTTAGAAGCAACAGAGTGTAGTACCGAATCCGTGGCAGGAGAGATGTCAATTGTGTCATCAAAGCTATCAAGCCCTAACCCTGAAGTTGTAGAAGAAAAAGGATGAATTGTTACATAGAGACCTCTTAACCGACAACCGATAACTGATAACTATCACAAAGGAGAAACTTATGACGCAACCAATTCAGGTTACAGTCTGGAATGAATTTAGGCACGAAAAAACGAACGAGTTCATTCGTGGTCTTTATCCGAATGGCATTCACGCCGCAATTGCAGATGGACTCGATAAAGCCGGTGGTTTTAAGGTGCAGAGTGCAACACTGGATGAACCCGAACACGGCTTGACCGACGATGTACTCTCAAACACCGATGTTCTCATCTGGTGGGGACATGCTGCACACGGTGCAGTCGAAGATGCAATCGCTGCCAAAGTTCGCGCACGTGTATTGGATGGCATGGGACTTATTGTCCTGCACTCTGCCCACTATTCTAAACCTTTTACGGGTTTGATGGGCACGTCGTGTAGCCTCAAATGGCGTGAGGCGGGCGAGAAAGAACGTCTCTGGGTCATTGAGCACGGACACCCAATCGTTGATGGCTTAGGCGAATACTTTGAACTTGAGCACGCCGAGATGTACGGCGAGCCGTTTGATATTCCTGAACCCGATACACTCGTTTTGGTCAGCTGGTTCCCCGGCGGTGAAGTTTTCCGAAGTGGATGTTGTTATTATCGGGGCAGAGGAAAAATCTTCTATTTCCGTCCCGGTCATGAGACCTACCCGATCTATTACGACGAGAACGTTCGGCGTGTTATTGCGAACGCCTCTCGGTGGGCAGCTCCAGGGAACGCACCGACCCCTGTCTTTGGCAACGCAAAACCTTTAGAACCCATAGAAGAAGAATAAGCAATTATGTAGCATTGTTCTGAAAGCCTATACAGGCTTGTGAGCGGGCTTTTTCTGAAGCCCGCTCGTTATTATTGGGAACTCTTTATGCAATCAGAAGAGACACAAACGACTGAACCTGTTGACATTCCACCCGCCACCGGTCCGTATACCGAGCCGTGGTCGCTGAAAAAGATTATCGCGCTTGCATCGGTGTTTGGACCCGCAGCGATTGTTGCTTCAGTGAGTATTGGGGCAGGCGAAACGATTGTTGTTGTCCGGGCAGGGGCGTGGGCAGGATATAATTTGCTCTGGCTTGTGCTGCTCAGTTGCGTCGTCAAGGGCATTTTTGTCACCTATTTGCTTGGTCGTTATACCGCAGTGAGCGGTGAATATATCGGGCAACGGCTCGCCAAGCTACCTGGACCGCGGGGGTGGCTCCTCATTGCGATTGTCCTTTTCGAGATGATAGGCGCGCCTTTGGCTTGGGTGCCGATCGGTAAACCGTGCGGTGCGTTGCTCCATTTTCTGTTGAAAGACGCTCTGCCTGTAGGAGTTTCACAGCCCGTTTGGGAAAACCTAATCACGTCTTGTTTCATCACCCTCGCACTCCTCTTCGGTTTACGTATCTCTTTTGAAAGACTTGAAAAACAGCAACTCATTATCTGTCTCATTCTTGTGGTCGGAACGATTATTGGTACACTCATGGTGCGTCCTGACTTTGGTAAGGCACTCGTTGGGAGTCTCCGTTTCGGGTATCTGCCTGAATTTCCTGAATGGGCACCGAAGGATGCGGTTGAAAACCCTTTATTGACAATGGCGACTGCGTTTGGTTACGTCGGCGGTTCTGTAATGGGATACGTTGTTTACGCAAATTGGGTGAGCATGCACCGGTGGGGGATGACAGGACATCCGAACATTGAGGCTATCCGTCAGCGTGCTACCAACCGTGATAAAATAGACTATCTCCCTGAAAAATCTGAACAGGTCAGTCAACTCCGACAAATCCTTGCCCCGCTTCGGTGGGATATCGGTATGGGCGCGATCGTGCTATTTATCGTGACGGGCGCGTTCATGATCTCAGGTGCGGCTGTCCTGTACGGGATGCAAAGCACTTTTGAAGGGTGGAGCCTACTGACCGATCAAGCAAGTGTCTGGAAAAATATTCACGCTTCGCTCGTGTGGGTGTACTATATCTGTATTGTCGTCGCGCTGTGGGGAACGCTACAGGCACTGCCGGAGATTTACGCACGAGTGATGCAAGAGTTCTTTCAAGCCATCTGGCCCCAACGCGAATGGAACTACGATACGCTTCGTAGATGGATCTGTCTCTATATTTTTCTTACGACGATGGTGCTCATCTGGTCAAACATTCCGTTCGACATCTTAACGCAGATTGCTGGCTTTATTTTGGCGAATTTTTCGATCGCATTGATGATGCTCGCAGCGCTATATCTCAACGCGAAGTTGCCCACTGCTTACCGGACGCGTCCGTTCATGTTCATTGGTGCTCTGATTTCCGCGGGTGTACTTATTATATTTGCCGGGATAAGCGGTTGGGGCTTGTGCGTCAAACTCGCCAAGCTTCTCATGTAGTCGTTTTGATTAAGGTTGACACCTTTCCCTTAAAACTATAAAATATCGTCAGCAATTTTGAATCTTTGAAAGGAGATGAACCATGGCAGACATGAAGGATAAACTCGCACAACTGCAACAGGAAGGTTTCGTTTTGATAGAGGGTGCGTTGTCGCCAGATGAGACAGAGAATATCCGTCAGCGCATCAATTACGCGCGAGAACAGGGTTGGGAGGAAGGATTGAACGCTGTCGGCAACATGTGGTTCGATACCCTCCTTGATCGGGAACCGGATACGTATGAGTCACTTGTTGGGCATTCGAGTGTCCGTCCCTACCTTGAGGGATTAATGGGTAAACAGTGCCAACTCCGGAGTCTACGGGCACACATCAATCCGGGTCCCTATCTCCAAGAATGGCACATGGATTTTTACGGCTATTGGCAAGAAAAACGGTATGTTCAGGAACATCCGTTCGCAATGGCACCCGTTGGGATTAACACCACCTTCTATTTCCAAGACAACGACCCAGGTGAAGGACACCTCAAGTTTATCAAAGGCGGTCATCTGTCAGAGCCACCGTACCTCTACCCGTTGGATCGTCCGAAATTCGAGACGTGGTGTGACGCACAAGAACATGTTATCCTGTATCCAAAGGCTGGCGATTGTGTTCTGTTTATCAATCACATTCCACATCAAGGTGCCAAAGAGCGGGACGATATGGAGCGGAGCAATGTCGTGTGTCATTATCAGGTGACACCAATGTATGAAGGCGTGTGGCATGTCTCGCGTCCGCGCGGGTATCAAGGGACATTCCCATTTGCTTAGATAGGACTAAGCGGGCTGCTCTTTTGTAGCATGATGCACGTCGCATCTGGGCGAGTGCGCCGCAAACCTGTTAGGTTGTGTCAGGAAACCGTGTGCGTTTTTTGTCGGGTACCCGCACTTTTATAGAGCGTGCTATGGTCAAAATTGCGAAGTCCTGTTAAAGATATGCGCGATTGTTTCACGGGCGGGTGTTCTTGACATCCGCCCGTATTACTTAATGTGAGTTCGATTAAAAGTAGTAGGCACACTCCGTGTGCCGTAAC
>JAPOOP010000098.1 GCA_026713385.1 Candidatus Poribacteria bacterium
ACATTATTGGAAACCAAGGAGAAAAAAGCGTGAAAATTACTTTTATCGGTGTTGGTGGTATCACCAGAAGTTACCGCCAAAGCCTCAATCAACTCGAACGTCCGATTGCGGCAGTCTGTGATATAAATGCCGAACGCGGTGTGACTATTGCCACTGAAGAAAATGCGACAGCATACACCGACCACGGTGAGATGCTACAGAAAGAGAAACCTGATGTCGTATTCATCTGTATCCCGCCGGGGGCACACACGACCCAAGTTGCTGATTCTGCAGCATCTGGCGCAGCGGTCTTTGTTGCCAAACCCGTCGCCCAGGATTTGGTAACCGCTCAACACGCCCGCGATGCGATTGCCGCTGCTAATGTCATCAATCAAGTCGGCTATATGGCGCGCTACAGCGACATCACTGCGAAAGCGAAAGAACTCGTTGGAGATCGGCAACTTACCATGGGGATTGGACGGTTCCTCACGAGGATGGGTGCGAATCACCCGTGGTGGGGAAAATACGAGGTATCCCGCGGTCAGATGGTCGAGCAAACGACCCACGTCTTTGACCTTATCCGTTACTTTCTCGGCGATGTCGTAAACGTTCATGCCTACGGTATAAAGGGGGTTTCTGAAGGGATCACTGACTTCGAGGAATGCACTGTTTGCAACATGCAGTTTGAAAGTGGAGCGGTAGGGAATATCACCAGTACCTGTGTCGCCCGCGCACACGACAATTTCGCAACCGAATTGGTCGGTGACGACTTCTACCTCAAACTCACGCACGACCTTGGATTGCGCGGCCAAATTAGCGGTGAGGCAATCGACTACACCGGCACGGAAGCGGGTTACTTCCGACAGGTTGCGCAATTTGTCAAAGCGGTTGAGGCAAATGATCAGGGATTGGTTATTGCGCCCTACGCCGATGCTGTCAAGTCCCTTGCCGTTACACTCGCGGCGAATCGTTCCTTGGAAACGGGACAGGTTGAGCGGGTCGTCGCTTAAAGCTAACCCTACCCAAACAACACACCTGACAGATTTTGTGGTCTACCACAACGTCCTGTCAGAATTTGCAAACGCTTGCCGTGGACGGATACTTTCAGTTGTTTTATACCTTTTGGATTCGTCCACTTAACACCTCGACCTTCAAATAGAACGGGGATATATATGACGTGCGCACGCATCGAAACTGGCGCAATTTGAGCAATAAATTTTAGACTGTTTTCTGTTTTTTCAACTACGTCCGATTCAACCGCTTTTCCACGTTTGAGTTCAATTGAAACTGCAATAAGATTGTTTTCAGTAGGGTGAATAAAGAAGAGAAGCCGGTCACACCGTTTCTCAGTTCTTTTACGCGCATCAAATTCATGTTCCAGATTTACAACCACTCGTTCGGGTGGTATCCCTGTCATATCAACGTTGCATCCTTCACCACCACACGAAGCGATTAAACTGCTTTCATTGAAACGTCCCCGGAGTTCATTAAAAACTCTACTTTCATTCACGCTCACTGCCACCTTTCACTTCTTCAAGTCGATTCTGGAGACGTGCAGAACGGTTGTAGAGATCTTCAGCCACGTCTAAGTATTCCATGGGTTCTACGCCGTCAATACGATTGTAAGGGATTTCCTCCACCTTTCCATCTTTTTGAAAATGCCAGACTCCAACCTGTTCTTTCTGTAGAGAAGTCGGCAGGTCACTAGCTGCCTGTCCGGCTTTCTCAAGTTCTCCAACGCGTATCAGATTCCCTATTTCCTGAAGCAACCAATCACTGTGTGTTGTGATAATCACTCTTACCCCTGCACGAACTAAACGCGCGAGAACGACTGCCATATCCGCTTGTGCCCCAGGATGCAGGTGTGCTTCTGGTTCCTCAATGATAAACGTATCACCAGGGTTAACGAGACCTCGGAGGTATAGAACAAGCGGAGCAAGTTCAGATACCATGGACGAAGTCTGGCTTAAACGTATATCCTCTTCTATGCCTTGTGGACGGTAGTAAAAATCTGGATACCCACTTGGCAAGGATTTCAGGAGTATTTGTCCAGCAAGCACATCGGACTCCAGTGCTTCTACAAGGTGCTTCATTTCATCATTAGAGCCTTTGTCTTCTTCATAAAGGATTATCCTTTCCATAAAGTCTGCTATCGCTCCTGACATAGTAGGGACTTCGGGAAAACGCTCCAAACCCACTCGGGTGGTGCGAGTCACAAGAGAACTTGCTATGACGCGATGACTTTGCATAATACCACTCCGAGCAGCAGGAAGATAGTATCGGTTCCCTCCTATCCAATTGGAACTCCCAGAATGAAGTTGGTGCTTCATTTCACCTAATGTCCAATTACCACTAAGAGTGAAATCAAAATCCCCTTCACCGGTCCAGTCTGTGGAAATTGCCAATCCCTTAGGGATTAGAATCATATCTTTGTTGAATGAACTATCAAGCATTACATCCGATTCAGATGTAGTCATGTTAATGCTCCAACCATGTTGATGCTCCATACCTATCCTCATCGAAATTTCCAACTCATTTAGTAACCCCTCTGTCAACCGCTTTAGACTGGAGATGGAATCTATATCAAAGTAATTCTTGATCGCAGCCTGAAGGCGATCTCCAAAAATCTCAGAATCCTTAATGGTATCCAACAACAAACCACATATCTCTTCGGGAAGATCGGACAACCTAAAAGCTCTATCATCTCTGCTTAGTTTTTCGAGTATATCCTGTACTACCTCTTTTGACGACGGTTGATCTTTTTTCAAAACATAGGGTCTTAAAGCACCTAAGATGCCTAAAACCCCTTCAAAACCAGAAGGCACTAAAAGCCTTGGTTCTGCGAAACCTTGAAATACACCATGCAGGGCATACACCAGTGTGGCAAAATAGGTCTTCCCCGTGTTGCTCGGACCGACGAATACCGTCAGCGGACGTAGATCGATGTTCGCTTTCGCAATGGGACCGAAATTTTTGACTGCTATTTCAACTTTCGGGTGTTGTGTATCTTTGACTTCGCTCATTGTTATTGCTCCTACGGGCGATAAATCGCCCTACTACAAACAAGAAGATCACCATTAGAAAAACGTTAGATACGGTTTTTCGAGGATCTCTCGCCATAACAGGACCGCGAGTTCGCGGGCGTGATAATCGCCCCACATTGAAGCCTCTCCGCACGGAATCTTTCGACCTTCCGGCACATAATCCCATCCGTTCGGACGGTGATACACCGAATGCAAGAGCAATCCCTGATGCGTATCGGATTCAGAGAGATACGGTTCAGCGAAGAGCGTTTTCGCGACTGTTAACCCTGCTTGGTAATAGGAATTCCCCGCCTCCGATTCACCGTGCTTTTTGAGGTAATTACCGAGTCGAATTAAGCCTTGTGCCGCAATCGCCGCGGCGGAGCTATCTACGGGTTCGAGATCGTTATACGGGTCCGAAGGTTTAGCCAAATAATCGCCGAGTTCTGCTAAACCGGGAGCACCGGTATCCCAATACGGGATTCCATCCTGTGCTGTGTTCTGAATATAAAAATCAGCAGTCGCTTCTGCGGCTTTGCGCATGTGTGCCGTTGCCAACGCACACCCACCGAAAGGCTCCAAGTCATCTTCAGTCAGCGTGTCAAAAAACTCAAGTTGCTCAGCGTAACCCGTAACAATCCATGCCAGCCCGCGTGTCCACGTCGTAAAGGGTGAATACCCCTGCTGTGTACTCGGACAGCGATAGTTTCCATCGTTCGTGTTGAAGATAGATTCATGCACAACTCGACCACGCAGGTCGAATGCATCACGTTCTTCGCCGTAGTAGACGTTATAACTCGCTGTGGTCTGCGAATGTTGGAGCAAGCGTTCCAGTAGACTAATCGCGACATCTCCCTCACCCATGAGCACTGCACCGAGGGTATGCCCAAGTCCTAAAACCCGCAAAGAACGGATAGTGTCTGAGAAGAGCGAATGGGGTCCGTTGAAAGAGGCGATGTACCCGGTGCCATCATTAATACGGGTCCAGCGAGCCGCCTGCACGGCAGCGGAAGCTTTCAGTGCGAGTTCATAGAAATCCATCTCGCTATCGTTCCACGGAATCACACCCTCCCGCATCAAACGTCGGAGGTTGCCATAGGTAGAGACATTATTGAACCCGTGATCGTGGACACCGATGTGTGTCACATGGGGT
>JAPOOP010000695.1 GCA_026713385.1 Candidatus Poribacteria bacterium
CAAAAGGTGCATTCCTACTCCGATCATTTTCCGTTTTTCCTCAAGGGTGTGCCTTCAAGCCACATGGGCGATCCAGAGTCTCCACCCGGCGGTAGAGGTTTCGGACACACGGCTTATGATACGCTGGACAAGGTGGAATTGGAGCATCTACGAGCCGCCAGTGCAGTCGGTGCAAGAATAGCACTCCGTTGTGCGAATGCCGATGATTTTCCCGCCAAACGGCGAACATCCGGAGCCGTTCAAGAAATTATTGACACTGACTCAGGGTTAGAGGGATATCGCATCTCTCTCAAATTAACCAACTAAGTTTTAGGACGTGCAAACTACAGCAAAAGAAATTATGGGACGTTCGTGTTGTCGTTATAGTCGTATTCTCCTATTGTTGCTACTGATTTCCTCGGTAATTGCAGATGGAACTTGGCAGCGAGCCTATAGTGCGGAGTCGAGTAGGGACGTGGTTACCTCGCTCCCTACAACACAAAACGCAGTCACAGCATCGCGGCGCACCGCTATTGTCACAGCAGTGGCGAATGCAAGTCCCGCAGTCGTGAATATCAGTGCTGTTCGAAGTGTTGAGACACGGACTTCCTTTGACGAATGGTTCTGGGGCGAAATCACCTATCCTCGCAGACGTGCCTTACGAGAAGTCGGCTCTGGGGTCATTGTTGATAGAAACGGACACATCCTGACGAACCATCACGTCATCAGAGATGCTGATAAAATTACCGTCACTACTGCTGATGGACGGGAATTTGGGGCACAGATTGTCGGATACGATCTTCTCTCAGACCTTGCCCTCTTGGAGATCGATACAGACGGGGTATCCCTACCAGAAATTAAATGGGGAGATTCAGATTCCCTTCTGATAGGTGAATGGGTAGTTGCGATCGGAAATCCTTTCGGTTTATCATTAGGCGATGCCCAACCGACAGTCACAGTTGGTATTGTGAGCGCGACACGGCGCACGCTCACCGTTGAAGACCTGTACCATGAAGATCTGATTCAAACAGATGCCTCCATTAATCCCGGCAACAGTGGCGGTGCGTTAGTGAACATCCACGGTGAACTTATCGGTATAAACACCGTCATTCGTTCAACGAGTGGAGGTTCACAGGGGGTCGGTTTCGCGATTCCAGTCAATAAGGCGAAGAGAGTCGTCCGACAGATTACCGAGTACGGCAGCGTTATTCCCCCCTACTTTGCTTTGGAGGTACAACCCGTAACTGAAGAGTTGGCAGAAAAGTTGTCAGTATCACACAACACCGGGGTTTTGGTATCGGAAATAGGTAAACGTAGCCCCATTGCGGATACAGGCATTAAACGCGGAGATGTCATTGTAGCCATTTCAGGACAACGGATAAAGGACGAACGGGACTTTCACGCACGCACGCGTCTGCTCCCACTCAATCAACCTGTTCAGTGCGAGTTTATCCGCCGTGGGAAAAGGCGGCAGACTGAATTCACACTGAAAACCCTACAATGGAATTATGCACCATCTGGATGGGGTATAACGCTTGCCCAACCTGATAAAGCGATGGCACAGAAATATAAGCAGCGCGGTGTTATTGTTACGCACGTTGAAAAAGACAGTGGATTGGCGAGCGCACTGGAGCGTGGAGATTTTATCTACCAAATTGACGACACCTTAATTCCTTCGCTTGAAATTTTCAAAATTGTTGACGACCGTATTCGCACCCAAAATAGAGCGCAAGTCTATTTTGAACGAGATGGCGTCTATCAAGTTATTCCCGTCTCTTTTTTTAATAGAAACAATCGGCGGAGATAAGTGTTTTATAATTAGCCCAAGTTCCTGCCTCTTGATAGACAGAGCCCTACGGGGGGCAGTTGCTTGGATATACCATATTTCTATAGACATATCACCGTAGCCCGTAATGAAATCGAGGGCGGCTCGAACACAAAAAGGAATAAAGTTCCAAACCCGCGTCCTTTATCCGCAAGGTAAATTAAAAAGATGAAATTGCAATTACCGACACTCATCGCTGTCTGTCTTGCTGTCCTGCTCATTGGCGGTATCTATTTCTTCGGCAGAGACAAGCCGGAGTTGGGAATCGCCGTTAATTTGGAAAGCGAAGAATTCAAGCAGCTCCGCACGCACGCCACCAATGCATTCAACGCCGGGAGACATCAACAAGCCATTGAACTTTACAGCGAGGCGTTAAAGATGCGTCCCGAAAACGCTGAAATCTATAACGACCTCGGAACTGTCTACTACGAGCAAGGTCTTAAATACGCCGGACCGAGTTGGCCCTCATGGGAAAAAGAATTGAGAGAAGACTCCGTTGATCAGGCAATCGCCGAGCTTAAAGTTGCTGTGGGCAAAACGGGTTCCGGTGCCATTATGCTCAAAACACGAGACGAAGCGGTCGCTGATGCCATTGAAGAAGAGGCAAAACAACTCGGTGGAGATGTATATAGACAGCGTTGGGAAAACGAAATAACGCTTAACGTTCTAATTGGACAAACGAAAGTCTATCTGCTGCGCGCTCGCGACCATTACATCCGCTCTTTGGATCTGAAACCTACACATAGTGTCGCTTATCGCAACCTCGGTTCGTTTTATATGAAAGTAGGCAGAACCGATAAGGCACTTGATTATTATCAAGAGGCATACAAGTTGGATCCGAGGGATGCTGAACTGGAAGAATACCTGAACCAGTTCAGAAAATAGTTTTTTAACTATTAAGTTTTGCTCATCGTTCCTCTACACAGATTTCACCCGTATCTGAATGATGAGCGGATAACAACGGCTCTTAAAAAATCGCACAGGTTCTCAATCGCGTTGGAACTAACCGAAAACCGTTGTCAAACGCGGCGGAGCAACGTCCAGATGACCATGGTTAGAAATATGCATCACAAACGCTGCCCAAATTGTGGGTTCCTGAACCCGCCGTTCAAATTTTGCGGTGAATGTGGAACGTCCCTCGATAGCCCCTCACGTCCACGTCAAATTCCAGCAGTAGATACCGCAGCCATGGAGCAAACATTACCGCATGGGGCAGAACGCCGCCAGCTAACCGTCCTTTTCTGTGATATTGTCGACTCCACTGCATTCGCCGAAAAATTGGATCCCGAAGAACTCCGAAATCTTTTGGAGATATACCGGACATGTATCATGGAGGTGGTTTTAGCACAAAACGGACATATCGCACGTTACTTTGGTGATGGTGTCCTCGTTTATTTCGGGTACCCAATTGCACATGAAGACGCAGCACACCGAGCCGTTCGAGCCGCGTTAGGTATCGTTGCCGCTATTGAGACACTGAACCCGTATCTGCAGGCTACCTTTGGTGTGGAAATCAACGTCCGACTTAGCATTGATACGGGGCTTGTTGTCATCTGGCATATATCAGCGGAAGAATCTCCGGAGGCAATTGACATCGTCGGTAAAACGCCAAATGTTGCCGCGAGAATGCAAAAATTGGCAACACCGAACAACATTGTCATTGGTGATACGACATATCAATTGATTGAAGGTTTTTTTACGACAGTGGCACTCGGTGCTTCTCCGCTTCGTGGCATTTCGCAACCCGTGAATGTGTATCAAGTGTCAGGTGAAATTCCTGCACAGAGCCGATTGGATATTGCCAGCGAAAGCGGATTGACCCCTTTAATCGGACGGGAGCGCGAGGTTGAATCGTTCATGCAGGGCTGGACACAGGTCCTGGCATCTAAAGGGCAAGCACTGCTTATTGAAGGCGAAGCCGGTATCGGGAAGTCAAGATGCTTGCAACTCATTCAGGAGCACGTCGATCATTCTCCAGAAGCGGTGACGATGGAATGCAGATGCTCGCCCTATTACAAGAATAGTCCGCTCTATCCTATCCTTTCGCTCTTCCAAGAGCACGTTGTGCAGTTTACCAACACCGATACCGCACAGACGCGCCTTGACAAACTTGAGAATTTACTGCGCGACTACAACATCCCAACCGTTGGCGGCGATACAGCGTCCGTTTCAAATTCAGAGCATGAAGTACAAGAGCATACGCCAGAGACACTGCCACTTCTCGCCGAATTGCTGGAGATACCTTTTGAGGTACAACAACAAACGGTAACCGGTGTAGGCACCCGCCCATACAATAGACCCGTCGAACAGGACACATATCCATCAGGCTGGGGACGCAGACAGCGCAGACAGCAGACCTTGGAAGTGCTCGTTCAAGTGCTACTGAAGATGGCTGAACAAAATCCGATACTTTTTGTCGTTGAAGATCTCCACTGGATTGACCCCTCCAGCATAGAATTTCTTACACTTTTGATTGCCCGGATCGAAAACGCTCGGATTTTCGCAGTTTTGTCCTGTCGCTCCGATACGCAACACTTTCAACACACTCCTCGGTCTCCTGAAGAAGACGGACAACTCCTACAGGATGAATTCTCCGATAGCGATCTTGAGGGTTCTGTCCTTGATAGAGAAGCTCTGGAGCAACTTCTACGTCCAGAGTGGGCACATGCACTGACGTTGGCAGCACTCACGCCTCCGCAAGTGGAGGAGATGATTCAGCACGTCGCAGGGGACACAACACTGTCATCGGAGGTGTTGGCACGGATTATCGAAATGACCGAAGGGGTCCCGCTATTCGTTGAGGAACTCACCCAGATGATGCTTGAGGGCGATCCATTGACCTTGGCTTCTGATGTGTCTGATGCAACAGATCCACATTCTCAAACAATGGAGGTACCTGTAACACTACAGGATTTACTGACAGCAAGATTAGACGAACTCGGTGCTACGAAGGAGATCGTCCACCTCGGTGCTACGCTTGGAAGGGAATGGACAGCAGAGTTATTACACGAGGTCGCTTCTGGACTTGATCTCGGAAACCCTCTTTTCACTGATTTAGCGTCGTTGAAAGGTGAATTGAACAAACTCGTAAACGCCTACATCCTCAATCGAAATCAAGTTGCTGATAATCAACTACGCTATACGTTCCGACACCCACTCCTGCGTGAGACAGCGTATCAATCTCTACTCAGGAGTAGGCGACAGCAGTACCATCAACAGATTGCAAAGGTATTGCAAGGCGGTGGCGGTTTCCAGCCCGAGTTGGTGGCACATCATTACACCGAAGCAGGTCTCCCTGAAAAAGCAATTGACTATTGGCATCGCGCCGGGCAACG
>JAPOOP010000649.1 GCA_026713385.1 Candidatus Poribacteria bacterium
CCTGCTAACGTTGCCGTCGGCTTAGCGAAACTCGGCATGGATGCCGGGTTTATCGGTAAAGTCGGGGCAGATGCGTTCGGCGATTTCCTCCGCGATACGCTCCAGCAAAACAGCGTTGATACCGACTACCTCATCGCAGGTGAAGGATCCCGCACGACCTTAGCTTTCGTCGCTACACGCTCTGATGGTATGAAGGACATCACCTTCTATCGACACCCTGGTGCCGACATCCAACTCTCTCCTGACGAAATCGACACCGACTACGTTCAATCGGCGGAACTGTTCCACTACGGTTCTGTCAGCCTCAGCCATTCACCGAGTCGAGAGGCGACACTTCACGCAATTCAGTCCGCAAAAATGGGGGGTACGATGCTCTCCTACGATCCGAATTTGCGGTTGATGCTCTGGGATAACGAGAACGATGCCAAACACTGGATCTGGGAAGTAATGCCTTATGCAGATGTCGTCAAGATCTCAGAAGAGGAGTGGGAATTTGTCACGGGCGATATAGGCTTGGAACATGGTATTGAACGCATTCTTGGACTCGGTGTGAAACTACTCGTTGTAACTTTAGGGGAGCGCGGTTGCTATTACACGAACGGTATCACAGCTGGTTTTGTTGATGGTTTTATCGTTGACGTAGTGGATACACTCGGTGCAGGGGATGCCTTCGTCGCTGCGATGCTCATCCAGTTGATACAGCACGTAGACCTTTTATCACTTAAAAAAGTTCAACTTGATGCTATCATGCGATATGCAAACGCGGCAGGTGCGTTAGCAACTCAGAAGGTTGGCGTAATTCCTGCCCTGCCGACCCATTCTGAGATTGAAAATTTCTTGTAAGATATTCTTGTGAACGGATTAAGAAACTAAATTTATGGTAAATTGTGAAAATAACTCTCACTGCGAGGCAATTTCAATTTGAGGCGGCACTCCACAACAGATCGAAAATAGAGGAGACAATACTATGGAATTGTTAAACCGAACTGGTGTTTTATTACAGGTCTTATTTATCCTTTTGCTTACTGCTGTGGTATCGGCGGAAGCCGCTATATTAAACATCACCGTGACAGATGCCCAAACAGGCAATAAACTAAAGGCGGTTTCTGTTACTGTCGCGCCTGAAACCGGTGATGTCGCTACTGGTGTCAGTGATGCAACCGGTGTACTCAGCATTACCGACTTGGATGCGGGCATTTACACGATTACCGCTTCGTCGCTCGGTTATGCCGATGTCGTCATGGAAGATGTTGTACTTGCTGATGATGAAACGAAGTCGGTGGAAGTTGCACTTTCTTCAGAATTGATCCAACTCGAACAGGTATCCGTTACGGCATCGCGTCGCCGAGAAAAGGTACTCGAAGCACCGGCATCAGTTGCGCTTGTTGGAGATTCAGAGATAAAAGACCGGGTCGCCCCAAGTGTTACCGAGCATTTAAAATCGGTGCGTGCGGTGGATGTTGTAACTGCTGGATTGGGCGCATCGTATGTTGTTGTTCGTGGCTTCAACAACGTTTTTTCGGGTTCACTCCTGTCCCTCGTTGACAATCGTATTGCGAGTATTCCTTCACTGCGGGTCAATAGTTACAGCTTTATCCCGACTACAAGCGAGGATATTGAACAGATTGAAGTCGTCTCGGGTCCTGGCGCAGCACTCTACGGACCAAACAGTGCTAACGGTGTCATACACATCATCACTCGCTCGCCGTTCACTTCTCAAGGAACAACCGTCAGCATTGGTGGTGGTGAACGGAGCATACTCATGGGTTCCCTTCGACATGCAGGCGTTGTTAATGAGACGATCGGCTATAAGTTCTCAGGGAATTATTTTCGTGGAAATGATTGGCAAGAAGGACGCGCAAAAGAAGATATTGAAGGTAAAGGGGGACTGGTATTTGATACTTACAAGGCGAGTGGCGAATTTCGGGTTGATTATAGCCCAAACAATGATACGACCGCGATTCTTGCCAGCGGTTTCACGCAAGCCACTGGCATTGAATTGACGGGGATTGGCGCAGGTCAAGCCCAAAATTGGACATACGGTTATCTCCAAGGGCGGTTTATTCACAAAGATCTCTTTGCACAAGCCTTTTGGAATCGGAGCAATGCAGGGGATACTTATGTCGTACGGAGCGGTGATCCGACTATTGACAATTCCGATCTATATGTCGGACAGATTCAGCACGGCTATAGTTTTGGCGAGTGGCAGCGTTTTACTTACGGAATGGATGTATTGCTGACCCGTCCGGATACGGAAGGCACAATCAATGGCATCAATGAAAAAGATGATAATATCAACGAGATGGGTGCGTACTTGCAGTCAGAGACCAAAATCCTTCCACAGCTAAAGTTCATCGCCGCCGGACGTGTTGATGACCACAACCAACTCGAAGATGTCGTCCTTTCACCGCGTGTTGCTCTTGCCTATCAACCCAACGACGATCACAATTTGAGAGTAACCTATAATCGTGCCTTTAATACGCCGAGAACCTCTGATCTGTTTCTTGATATTCTATCAGTTGGAGACGCGTTCGGATTAGGTGCCAACTTCCAACCCGTGTTAGGCTTCAGCCCGAATATTGATATACGAGCACAAGGGGTCCGCTCTGAAACAGGATTTACTTTCAAAAGAAGTGCGGACGGTCGTCCGGAATACCGTTCTCCCTTCTCACCGTTGGCAAAACTGTCGGCAGAGACATACATTCCACTTGACGATCCTGTTTTCACCAACGTTATGTGGAGTATTGGACGTAGTGCTGTCATGAGCGGCGTGCAGCCGATTTTTGAAGCAGGTCTAACTGCACAAGGTCTCACAGCCCCCGTTGTCGAGGCACTCTCCGATGGATTTGATGCCCTCATTCCGCAGCAGGTCGTCGGTGTAAAGAACGTCCTACGTTCGCTTGACCCACAGGCAGGCAACTTCGTTGATGTTGAAGATGTGAACGATGTTAACCCGCTTAAACCAACGATTACACAAACATACGAAGTTGGTTATAAAGGCATCCTTATGAATAGGTTGGCTTTCTCTGCCGATGTGTATCACTCACGAATTAAGGATTTCACCGGTCCTTTGGTTGTTGAAACCCCAAATGTGTTCTTGGACGCTACAACGTTGGGCACCTCCCTCGGAAAGCAGATTACGGTGGCGTTAGCTGATCCTCAGAACGCAGTGCTTAATCAGGCACTACTTGCGTTTGACGCGCCTGATCAAGGCGGTAATGGCAATGGTTCGGCTGTTGATGAGTTGGTAACGTTATTCGTAGCGGGAACCGAAAATAATGGTCCTGCCTTCATACCGTTTGGCACGGTGACACCGGAACAGGCGGCGGATCCAAATGCTATCATGCTCACCTATCGGAATTATGGCGACATTTCGCTCAATGGGTTAGATTTGAGTTTTACCTATTATCTCAACCCAAGTTGGAGTTTCGGTGCGAATTATTCGTTTGTCAGCAAAGACCTTTTTGAGAACGTTGATGGGCTTGGTGATATTGCACTTAACGCACCTAAAAACAAATTCGGGGCAAGCATCCAGTACCTTAATGCTGACCTCGGATTAGGCGTGGGACTCCGAACGCGTTTTGTGGCGGGTTTTCCTGTGCGATCCGGTGTTTACGTTGGCGATCTTGAATCGTATTACACAATCGATTTAAACGCCGGTTACGATCTGCCGATCGGTCCCAGACCCCGTCTCTCATTGACGGTACAGAATCTCCTGAACCGTAGGCATCAACAATTCATCGGTTCCCCAGAACTTGGACGGCTGTCGATGGTGCGCTTGACGCAGACTTTTTAGGTTCAATAGCGGGGAAAATTAGACGTACGAGACGTCTGTTGGCACACTTCTGAATGGACGGAATTTATCGCAGAA
>JAPOOP010000097.1 GCA_026713385.1 Candidatus Poribacteria bacterium
ATCGCCTTAGGGATTCGCTTTAAAACCTCGTTCTTACCGAGCAACACAACAATATCAAAGAGACTCGGACCGAACGATGTCCCTGTCAGTGCGATACGCAATGCCTGCATCGCCGCGACGCGTTTGATGTTGTTCTCATCTGTGTATTGCCAAATTGACGCTTCAATTGTTTCTATATCAAACGTAGGAATCTCTTCTAAAATCTGTAAGATATTCGTCAGAATCTCGCGGGTTTTCTTTTTCTTCTCTTCTGAGTTTCCCCACCATTTCTTGACTGCTTTCGGTTCATACTCAAATTCATCGGTAAAGAAATAGGAGGTCTGTGGAACAATGTCCTGAAGAGTTGTCAGACGTTCACCCACCGCTTCCACAATGCCTTCTAACCAATTCCGATCTTCGGTAGAATTCAGCAGTAAACCTTCTTCCTGCCAGAATGGGATGACCGCCTCCGTCCGTGCCGGAACATCAAGCTGATTAATATAGTGTGAGTTGAGCCACTCCAGTTTCTTAATATCAAAAACACTGCCACTCTTCCCAACCCGTGCAAGATCGAATTTCTCTATGAGTTCCTCAACAGAGAAAATCTCCTGCTTGTCATCGTAGGACCAACCGAGTCGGACAACAAAATTCAGCATGGCTTCAGGGAGATACCCGTGTTCACGGTAGCGGTTAACAGCGACAAGGTCGCCGTGGTGACGTTTGCTCATCTTCCTTCCACCACTATCCAACACAAGGGGAATATGCGCAAACTGTGGAACGCTTAAACCGAGAGCATTCGCGATCACAATCTGCTTTGGCGTATTGTTGAGGTGCTCTGTTCCCCGAATTACGTGCGTTATCTGCATCTCCGCATCGTCGATAATTGAGGTGAGATTGTAGTTCGGCATCCCGTTTGAACGCACGATCACCTCATCCTCTAAAGTAGCGGGATCAATGTTTCGAGAACCGAGAATGATGTCATCAACACGGATCGGTGTGTCAGGCATCTTTATTCGCACGGTTGGTTTTCTACCCTCTGCTACAAAGCGTTCTACATCTCCTGAAGTTAAATTGCGGCATCTTCCATCGTAGGAACGGGTCTGTTTGTCGGCACGCGCCTGTGCGCGAATCTCCTCTAATTCTTCCGGCGTGCAATAACAGTGGTATGCGTTTCCACTCTCAAGCAACTGTGCAATATAACCGTCGTAGGTGCCTCTCCGCTCTGACTGGACATAGTGCTCGTCCCAATTGATGCCCAGCCATTTCAAGGCATCGTAAATCTCATGCATGGATTCGTCAGTGGAACGCGCCGTATCCGTATCGTCAATTCGGAGGATGAATTTGCCGTTGTGGTGTCTGGCGAACAGATAGTTGAAAAGAGCCGTTCGTGCACCACCGATGTGTAAGTAACCGGTGGGTGAAGGTGCCATTCGGACGCGGACGGTCTCTGATGCTACGGCACAACGGAGTGTGCCTGCTACTTTTTTCATCTCTGCCCCCTTTGAATCTTCGCCCAGCTATCCCGTAGTGGCACCGTGCGATTGAACACTAATTTTTCAGACGTTGTATCTGGATCGAGGCAAAAATAGCCCATCCGGAGGAATTGATACCGATCTTCAGGGGTCGCCTCAACAAGGCTCGGCTCAACTTTGCAGTCGCTTAGAATCTCTAAAGAGTTTGGATTGAGGAATTGCATCCAGTCTGCGCCATCCGCGGCACTTTCCGGTTCACGTTCCGTAAAGAGCGAATCGTAAAGACGGACTTCGGCATCAACAGCATGCTCAGTAGAAACCCAATGCAGTGTGCCTCTCACCCTGCGTCCGTCTTCTGACCAACCGCCACGCGTCTCTGGATCATAGGTGCAGTGAATTTCAACGATTTCGCCGTTTTCGTCTTTAACGACCCGTTCACACTGGATATAATAGGCATGCTTAAGTCGCACCTCTCGTCCGGGAGCCAA
>JAPOOP010000095.1 GCA_026713385.1 Candidatus Poribacteria bacterium
CAGATTTTACTTGCGAAATATATCAGCGCGATGGCGTGTCTGTTGGTGCCGCTGATATTAAGTCTGCTTTTCGCCTTAATATTGTTAACGCGTTCAATTCCGCTGTCCTCTGCCGATTTCCTCCGGATTGCTGGAATTGTTCTTACATCGTTCGCGTATCTATCCCTGTTCTACCTCATCGGGTTACTGATTTCCGTAGCGACGCGTAGAACCGGCACGGCACTGATGCTCGCGATGTTTGTTTGGGGCTTTCTGATACTCGTGTACCCGAACCTGATTCGGGCAACGGTTAATCTCGGAGGCGACATCCAAGCACGCACGAAGATTGTTGAAGATCAGATTCAACAGATTTTAGATGAATATGAAAGGGAACGTCAAAAGTTCCTTGAAAAGGAGCGGATCGCTGGAGAAGCATCCGAATTTAGCAAAGCATTAGGGCTGCATAGTTACGCGTTTGTACATCCCGTAACCCTTATGTCCTACGTCGAAAATATAAGTCTTATTTCGGAAATCCATCCAGAATTTGAGAAGTACGTCCCGAGTGCTAAAAGATACTATGATTTCGTTGAACCCCTGTCCGCCCGAACCGTAGAAAAGACGTGGCGCATTCGCAAGCAGGCACTTGATGAAATTTACGTTCGACAAGCCGCAACGGATAGGATATTGTTGAAATTTTCACCGGTCGGTGTTTATGATGCAGCGACGCAAGCATGGGCAGGCACTGATCTAAAAGGTGTCCGAGATTTTTTTCACGCAGCGCGAAGGTATCGAAAAGCTGTGATTGACTACCTCCACGCGAAAGACGTGTTTTCATCACGTGAGTGGTTTATCGCCGATAAAGGGGCTGTGGATTGGAGCACACTCCCGCAGTTCACTTTTCAGAGAAGCGATGTCGGAACGAATGCAAATCGGGCATTACCAAATATGTTTCTACTGCTAATCTGTAACCTCGTCCTGTTCATGGCAATAGTTCTTATTTTCATCAAAAGCGAAGTGTGAAGTAGTTAACAGTTTCCAGTGGCCAGTAACCAGTGGCCAGTTAAGAGAAGAAGGAAATGGTTCATAAAAACCCTCTTCTCTGGGAACTGCTAACTGGTAACTGATAAGAGGAAGATGCTAACCTCTTTACTGTGGAGGCTGAAAACTGTTAACTGGTTGTTACTGCTAACTGGTAACTGGCAACTGACTACTTATGTGGTATATCGCAAAGCGTGAACTCTACGACAACCTGAATAGCCTCCGTTTCGCATTAGCGACGGTTCTGATACTTGCCTTGATGTTGACGAATGCGATTGTGCATTTGCGCGAACATCCGGAACGAACACAGGCATATCACAACGCCGTTGCTGATGCTACAAAGACATTAGCAGCGCGTAGTGCCAGTTTATATAACCTCGCGACGCAAGGATCCGGCGATCTCCATAAGGCACCCTCACCGCTCCGTTTCTGTGCAGAAGGCGATGAGGCGTTCCTACCGACGCGCACCAGCGGAGCGAGCTACGGTCCCAGCATCGCCAACATGACACCCCTCTGGCGGATGATGTATCCACAAGATACACCACATCTGTTTAACATTCGTCCCGATTTTACAACACTCGATTGGGCATTCATTGTCGGCTATGTGCTGAGTTTTGTCGCGCTCCTGTTCACCTTTGATGCAATCTCTGGCGAACTGGAACGCGGGACATTGCGATTGACATTGGCAAACCCTATCCCGCGGCACATTGTCTTGGTCGGCAAGTTTTTAGGGGCATTCATCAGCATCAATATTCCGTTCGCGGTTGCAGTGTTGATGAACCTACTCCTTATCTCTACCTCAGACGCAGTACAACTCAATGCCGAGGCGTGGGGACGTTTAGGCATCTTGTACGGTATTATTATCCTCTATACCTGTCTCTTCATTGCCTTGGGACTTCTGATCTCCGCAGCGGTACGAGAGAGTGGTGTAAGTCTCGTCGTGCTGCTGTTAATCTGGGTCAGTTTTGTGATATTTATACCGAATACGTTGGCATCTATCGGCAGTCGCACGGCGGTCCCGATCGCGTACATGGAATTTTGGACACAGCGTATGCAACTCGCAGATGAGGCACGCGCAGCATATCGGAATAAATACGGAGACTCCCAGACTACGCCGTCAGTGCATGTACTTGGGGAGTATGTTACCACAGAAGCAGAGGAATATGAACGTTTCAACGAAGCATATTTGAAGCAGCAGATTGCGCAAGGAAAACGGGCGCGTGCGATAACCCGTATTTCACCGACAGCGATTACGCGACGCCTCTTTGAATCTTTTGCTGGGACGGGATTTGAGCGGCATCTGCAATTTATCGAGAATGTACAGCGTTACGCCCGTGAATACCGAGAATTTGTTATTGATACAGATAGGGCGGATCCAGAGAGTCTTCATGTCGTTGGGATTCAGGAGGGTATGTCGCAGAAACCTGTCAGCCCAGAGGCGATCCCCAAATTTAAAGATAGACTCAGTCTCAACCGTGATTTCAACACTGCAGCGATGGATTTACTACTATTGGGGCTGTTTCTGACAGTGCTTGTGTCGGGCGCGTATCTCGCTTTTGTGCGCCTTGAAATTTGAATGGGTGATAGGGAATGCTTAGAAATCTGAATCGCTTGCTTTTTCAAAATTTTTCGTGTATACTTTAGAATAAGTAAACTTGAAACTTATACCATTTCTGAATAATCGTTTCTCATTAACGAAAAACAGGTTCGTAGTAGCGCAATTTACTGTGCCTCTTACATGCGGCTTCATAGAGTTTCAAATCTCTTACATGCGAATTTATTTTTTAGATTTGGTATTACCAATGAGGTAACAACAATGAACGACTACACAGGCATTATTACCGTTGAACCAGGAAAACGTAGCGGGCAACCGTGCATTCGAGGCATGCGGATCACCGTTTATGATATTTTTGAATATCTGGCATCAGGTATGACAGTGGCGGAAATTCTTAGTGATTTTCCTTATTTAACTGAAACGGATATTCGCGCCTGTTTTGCGTACGCCGCCGACTGGAAAAAATCGCAGATAGTTGTTTACACCAATGAAACTCCTATTCGATCAGAACCTATCGCCGAATCTTGTGAATCTGCTGGCGGATCTGTTTCCTAATTCCATTTCCCATCTTTTTATCAAATCCCACCTATGGCAACGGTTCACCTTCGTTGGCGGTCAGTTCTGCGTAAAGTTCCTGTAGCCG
>JAPOOP010000094.1 GCA_026713385.1 Candidatus Poribacteria bacterium
GGAACACGCTAATGACAATGAATTCTTTGGAAGATCTCATTGAACGTTGCCACCAACGGCACGAAAAACCGTTGCGGCAGCGGAGAACAGTGGTAACACCTGCCTTATACAATAAAAGTCATTCTTATCAGGTTACGGTTTATTGCGCGCAGAGATATCCTGTGCTGCTTGCTGACATGGAGCAGGTAGACATCTCCTTTATGCCAATAGGACGCGGCCCCGGGTATGACCGCGGTCCGAGGGATTTTGGCGGTGAACGGTTCTTGAAACGTCAAAGTCTACAAAATTGGGGTATAAGACGATGGTATGCCTCATGGGGACTTCAAATGTACACAGGTATCCCCTCAGAACGCGACGGCGCGCTATGGCACGACATTTATTTTAAATATGAAGCGATTTGTGCCGCTCCCGATGCGGTTTTTGCGTGTATTGAGGCACTTGTTGACACCGTTGCGAACCCACTGTTGACGATGTCAAAATCGGGTGGGCTACGTTTTTCTTGTAGAGTGCCGGATTATCTGCACCCAAATACCGAGCAAGAGAGATTATATATCTATAAGCATACACCTATTTCAGAAACATCAGACCAACGCGACGTATATCTTGAAGTTCTTGGGGAAGAGGGTTACAGTCGCTGGGACGCGCGCTATGAGATTTTGCTTGGAAATCTGCTGGATCCACCTATTATCGCCAAAGAGGTACTCTTTGCGCCTATTGATGCGCTTCGCGCTGAACTCCACGAACCTGTCTTTCTTGAAGACGAGAGCTTAATAGCAGTTACTAAAAACGTAGAACAGGAGCGGAACATCGCAACCGCACCAGCATCTCTGGGTTCACATAATCTTGATCTCGCAAAAGCGGCGTTTTTGAAGCACGGTTTTTCTTATGTCCGACAAGAGAACGGGTACCATTACTGGACATCCGCTGATGGCGCTATTGGTAACGAACATATATCGCTATGGGAAAGCGACGGCATCGTATGGGTACGCGCCTCTACACCTGATGCCGAGCTGCCTACAACATCAACGCCAATCACAGACATCTGGGAGGATACAGGCATTCTACGACCAATACCTGCTATGGGATTGTCTGTCTCCGATGAGGTGAATGCTGTGCGGGCAGGAAGACTTAGCCCACTTGCGATAAAACGTCCGCCTCCGGTGCTGCAGAAACCTGAACATCCCAATGAAGTTTATGAAACCTTTGAAACGAAGGTCGCTCAGACAGAGCGTGTTTTCGATGGAAATTCGCGCATTCTCGGGCTTGTTACCCAGACAGAAACACAGCAAAACTATGGCGTCGAATTCTATATCCGCAATGGCGGCGTAACCTGTTTAAACTTACCAACCGCCAGGCTGGCAGAAAAAACAGAACAACGCTTCCGAGCGCAAAATTTGCCAAGCGAGAAGATAGAGATATCAGCGACCCGTCAACTGTTTTTTGATCCACAACATTCGGAAGTCGTGGAAGAATTGCTTGAAAAGATAGATGATACAGAGCAACTTTGTATCGTCCCAAGGACGAAAGCCCATAGACTCTTTCCCGAATGTAAAATATCTAAAAACGTATTAGAAACGTGGAGTGTAAACTGGAACGGGAGTGCTTTAGGGAACTTCGCCAAAACCTTACTGCATGCAGTAGAAATCAAGGATAAACCCCATGCTGACTCCGTTAAACGGATCCGTACGGCAATCCAGGTATTTGAATGGCAGGAAGCAGAACTCGTAAAACAGATGCGCGAGGTTAATGCAGAAGGTAAGAATCCACAGTGGACGTATTGGCACCAACTCAAGCGTTTCTTCACGTATTACACACGGGATGCTGACGCACCGATACGGTGGAATGGCAAAGTTCTGAGGTTCTGGATACCACCGGTGTTACATCCGCGCGTCAAACGTCTTCTACTAACGTCGGTGGCTCTCTGTGAACGGGATCTTCGCAGAGCATTCTCAGATGAAGAAATCGAAGTCGTACGCACCCGGCCACCAGTTTGGGTTGCCGGCAACCGAGTTTTTCAGATTCGTACAGGGGTCTATCCACGACAAACAATTTTAAACTACAACAGCAACCGGGATGTTATCGGTATCTCTAAAATAGGACAGCGCTTTTTTGCTGGTATCCGCGCAGAAATTGAGCGGGATTCGAGCGTTAAGCACGCGATCATCACCTACAAGTCAATTGCGGCGCGATTGGAAGATATCGCAGAAAAAGAAAATGTCTGTTTTGTGACCGATTTCGGGAAAGTGAAAGGACTGCATGCTGACTTTAAAGAAGCACAAGTCATTTGGATAGTCGGCACGCCACAACGGAACCCGAATCTCATTTGGCGAAGCGCACAGATATTATTTGGAAACGACAAGGAACCGCTCTCTTATGAGGAAGAAGAAACGGATGCTCTCCGTTATAAGGATGAGCGGATCCAAAGCGTTTATGAACAAGCTGTTGTTCTCGAACTCACGAGGATCATCCGGCGTGTGGGGTTGAATCGTTGGTCGGGCAAGAAAGTTGTATTAATCTCCAGTTTGGCACTTCCCGACATCACCGATAGACCTGAAGCCCTTCTTTTTGACTGGGAAGATTTTGAGGTTGCCGGTGGGTTAGACAAACTGCCCGAGGTGATTGCCACACGCCAGCGTTTTGACACAGAACGTGACAATCTAACCGCCGAATCCAGCAGGGAAAAAGTGGAGCAGGTTTTAGGATGTTCCTCAAGACAGGCAAATCGTGTGCTACAAAGGCTTAGGGGTGGAAAAACCTTACGTGTCCCGTTCCGCGAGCAAATCCTCACGCTTCTATCTGCCGACAGCGAAAAAAGAACAGCCGAATTCGTTGGAGCCATTGAAGGGCATCCAAAAGCGATAAAAAATGAGCTCAAGCGCCTCGTAGATGCCGGTGAAATCGTAAAGGTTCGGTGGGGTGTGTATGCTCTACCACAGAAGTAGGCATGCACATTTACTGGTGAGAAAACAAGTGCCTAATCACAAGAGACTTTCTTATATCCTTTTGGCAACGGCTTTCCTGCAACGAGGGCAGATTTCAGCGGACGGACGTGTCGGCAACTACCGCGGTGCGTGAAGCCAGGACAATCACACGTTACATCTACACCGATAACCTCCAGGGTATAAAACTTTCCCTTTTGCGATGAACTCTCGGCGTGATAGACAGTCCGCTCGGGACCGGCGAGAACTTGTGCTAAGGTGCGGATGGCTTCTTCGGAATACGGACGCAGTTGCGCCCGGGTCGCTTCTTCGAGATGGGACGCGTTCTCTTCAAGGTAGGCATCGCTCGCTTGTTGGAGTACATCAAGCAATTGCGGTTCTTCGACCTCAGCGGTATGTACAGAGAGCGCATTCATCATCCGCTTGAGTTCGCTGAGCACATCGGGTTGGAGTGTACCCTCCTCACTGGGTATCAACAATGTGCCTTCAACGAGGGCATCCATCAACGCGGCTTTAGTTTCCAACACAGTCTTGACGAATTCGTCTACCGTGTCGCGTGCGATCATATAGGTGACGTTAACAGTCCCCGTCTGTCCAATGCGATAGGCGCGATCCTCCGCCTGCCAATGATTCGCTGGCACCCAATCTAAGTCGTTGAAGACCACTTGCCGACCAGCCGTCAGATTGATTCCCACGCCGGCGACGTGCATATTGGCGATGAAAAGTTTAACGTTTTCATCGTTCTGAAACTGATCTACTCGGTCCTGCCGCTCCTCGGTAGGAACTTCCCCAGAGACGAAAACCGCTCGGTCACCGAAATGTTTGCGGAAACGTTCCAGTGTATTGAGAAACGCAGTGAAAAGAATAACCTTCTCACCCTGTTCCAAAGCGTTTTCGACAAACTTGATAGTATGTCGGCACTTGGCGAAAGCGAGTTTGCGACGCGCTGTCGTTAACCTACCCACCGCTTGTCGCCGTTCCGAATTTTCCGATTCATCTTCAATCGTATCAATGGATTCAGGAACGTCAAACTTTGTTAGGAATTCACGGACAGCATTATTGAAGTGCTGTATTGCATAAGGGTGCAGTTCAACGTCCAACCATGTTCGGACTTTGGGTGGAAGATCCAACACCTCATTTTTGGTGCGCCGCAGCATCACTCCGTGTAGTTGAACTGCCAATTCCTCAATGTTGCTTGCGCCATCTGCTACCAATCCAAAGTCTCCCTGATAGGCATCACAATACCGTTTGGCGAAACTGAGGAAACTCTTACCGAGAGGATGGTCCACCAACCGTAAAATTGGGAAAAGGTCACGAGGACGATTCGTCATTGGAGTCCCCGTTAACGCGTGGACTATCGGTTGGTGTTGAATCGCTTTCACGAGTTTGGTGGCGTTCCGACTGCGTTGACTCTGGTGATTTTTCAAGTAATGCGCTTCGTCAAAAACAACACCTTTCCATTCAAACTCGAGAAGCCTTTTAAGGTGTTTACCGAGAATCTCATAGTTGATGATAACCCAATCCTGCCCTTCAACAATATGGGTGGTCGAAGGGAGGGGACCGGGACCGACGATGACAGGTTCGGCTGTGGGGAGTACAAGTTCGATTTCACGTGCCCAATTCCGTTTGACAGAGGCGGGGCAAATCACAAGGTAGGGACCTTCTGCTTCTGCCTCAACCATTGCGATAA
>JAPOOP010000091.1 GCA_026713385.1 Candidatus Poribacteria bacterium
CGGAAATCGACATTCTTCGCACCTGCCTCCTCAGCATTCTGTCGCGCTTTCTCGATCATCTCAGAGGTCATGTCAATACCGATCGCGCTGCCGCTTTCACCGACAAGCTGCGATGCGAGTAACACATCAATCCCGGCACCATATCCGAGATCCACCACAACGTCGCCCTCTTGAACGTCCGCATATTCCAGGGGATTCCCGCAACCAAAGGAATGTTCAGCGGCATCGGTCGGGATACTGGAAATCTGTGCTTCGGTATAGCCATTCTTTTCCGCGGAACTATTCGTATCGGTGTCCGGACAGCAAGTGACTGATGAGCAGCAGGATTCATCGATTTTTACCAAATCGGCATAGTGCTGGCGAACGGATTCCTTAATCTGTTTTACATCCTGAGACTTCATAATTTCCCCCAAGGTGAGGTGTTGTTCTTTTTCTTCGATGCGACCAACGCATGGTATTCGCAGAATTTACCGCAGGAATAGGTAAATCATAACTGGTAACCTACAGGCCGAGCGGGCCGATATGTGTGTAGAAGGTCTGTGCCACTTGCCCCAATGTGCTATAGTATCCGCCCTTTGGGTATCTGCGAGTTCGGATACCATCGAGAATCGGAAGGCGGTGCGGGTTCGGGAGGCTGCAGGGAAGCAAACGCAGTCAACTTCGGTCGGATCTCGTCTTCCCAAATCCCTTCGACATCATCAAACGTCAGTGGCGTGTGATTCGACACTTCCGCTTTATATGCCGATAGCAACTCCCGCGTCTTTTCACCAAAATGTGCCGCGATATCCGTCACCATCTGTTCCCCAACTTGACGACTGGAGGACTCGTTGAAATCCCCCATTGCGAAATCAGGTGCGCGTGTGTCATCCGTCGGCATCCGCGACATATCCACGCAATCCGGTGCCACCGCCCAGAGCACTGATGTTTCACCACGTCCAGCGTGTCCACCCAGTCCTTTGCCATCCTCGAAACGCTCGATATCCGCACCGATACTCATCGTCGAATACATCCGAACGCCAACGTGTGCCTGCATAATCTCAATCACTACTGGCACGTCCAACCGATGGGGACCGGAATGCCCCGAAAACAGAATCGCACCGTGAAAACCCAACGCATCCACCGCTCGAATGTGATAGCAGATATTCTTCAAAAACATCCAAGGCGGTATTGCTGTCAGCCATGGTCGCTCTTGGCCGACTTGCTTGTGTCCCCATGCGCCGTAACCGCTGATCTCATGGCAATGCCAGTAAAACGGCGGTGCGACAATCCCGCCGTGTGCTTGTGCTGCTTGACACGAGCATTCATGTGCCCGAATCGCATCCATCCCAACCGCATTGTGCCAACCGTGCGGTTCGCACAACCCATAAGGTAGATATACCATTGGACACGCCTCGAGTGCCACCTCTAACTCATCTGGAAACATCCGTTCCCACCGCACTTCATGTCTCATATAATACCCCTTCCTTCATTTGTGAAACTCTCTTCAATCAAACCTAAAATGCCTTTGCACAAATCTTTTGAATATGTGATAATGTCAAGAGTTTAACAGATTTTTAGACTTGATGTCCACTCATTTTTATTACAATCATTCAGTTTTCCGAACCGATAGATTCTGGAGGGAATCCCGATGATGCGTCTAACATTCATCGCGTTCAGTATCCTGTGCTGCCTTGCCATGCTTGTGAAACACAGCACTGCTGAAATCGACCCAACAACCGCCGTTGGCGTGTGGCTCTTTAATGAGACAGATGGTGACACGGCATCCGACTCCTCTGAAAACGGCAACGATGGTGCACTGGTGGGTGACCCGAGCTGGGTCCCCGATGGCAAATTTGGCAATGCCCTGGAATTGGATGGTGCAGGTGATTATGTCAGCGTCCCGGACCATGAAACTTTAGATACCGAAATCAGTGAGACATTCTCAATCGTCATCTGGGTTACAGGCACCTACAGACCCAACGATTGGCACGGGTTAGTGACAAAAGCACAGGGATGGCGAGTCGATATGTGTTACCTGTTGCAACGGGCTGCTAATGGCAAATTCGAGTTTGCTCTTTTTGGAGAAGGAGGTAACGACAGCTGGACAGCATCCAACATCCTTCCAGAGGATGACACATGGTATCATGTGGGTGCTGTCTATACCGGTGAAGAGGCACAGGTTTACGTTGACGGCGTGCTTTCTGCCACGCGTGTCTTTTCTGCGGAGATTGCCGACACAAATGCTCCCGTGGTTATTGGAACCAATTACCCAGGCGGCATTCAGCCAGTGAATGGTCTTATCGATGAGGCTGCGATTTTTAGTGTTGCTCTGGAAGAAGAGGATATCAACGACATCATGAACGACGGCTTGGAAGAGACACTCGGTATACTGGCTGTCAAACCTTCAGACAAATTGGCTTTGACTTGGGGCGATTTAAAAGTCGGTAAAAATAAGTAATGCCTCCGCTGAGTTGATGACGAATCCGGTGGTACAATCCGATTCGACACAAAGGTGTTTTTTTTATTTATGCTATCACTGACCATTCGTAGGTTTCGTACTGGAACGGTTAGTGATAGCATACAATTCAGGATTCAGCCGAAAGACCGATCACTCGCGTGTCTCACCCGGTTTTCGTCGATGCTTTGACGCATAACTATCCCCTTCTGGATCGTAGGTAACGGACACCTGCCCATCTTCCACAACCAGTCTCGGTACAGTCCGATGACGACCATCCCGTTCAGGTCCCCGCATAACAGCGAATTGTTCCTCGGTCATATCTTCCACCATATCACCCCACCGGTCCTGAGGATCAATCACACCACCGCCCCAATTGACATTTTTCGACTGATACTTAATCAGGACACCGCGTCTGGGGACAGGATTCTTCCACGCCAAGGCACCGTGTGTGCAGCCGCCGTCCATGAAGAAGAGCACGTCCCCTGCTTTCATAACGGGTTGTACCACCAAACCCATCGTATCATCACACGTTCGAATGCCGGAAGGCATGGAGTACTGGGTCTTGTGAGATCCTGGCACACACGCAAAGCCACCGAGTCCTGGCTCGACATCACGCAATTGCCATGTAATCGTGACGGTCTCCGCATAACTCCGCCCGTTCTTAAAATAATAACCGCGTGATGGGGTCATCGGTTCGTTGCCATCATGGAGCGAGTGCCCCGATGTTCCTTTAACCGCGCAGAATACGGTCGCGCCACCCGTGCGATAGCCGCTACCGCCCATCCAATTGAGTCGCTGCACCACAGTAGGATGCGCAATCATGCGCCGAAACGGCGCGTTATAGGGGTCAGGAAGATCTAATAACCCTGACAGGAGTGGTCGCCCTGTGCCAGCCTGACTTATCGACCCGCGAGCGAGTTCCTCGCCTACGACGATAC
This sequence comes from Candidatus Poribacteria bacterium, assembly GCA_026713385.1. Classification (GTDB taxonomy): domain Bacteria; phylum Poribacteria; class WGA-4E; order WGA-4E; family WGA-3G; genus WGA-3G. The sequence goes on from JAPOOP010000091.1 coordinate 3,376, forward strand.
GATCTTGGAATTTATCCACCGCTTCATTTGCCTCTGCCAACCACTGCTCATCCATTACGCCGCGCACCACCAGATACCCGTTCAGATCCCAAAAGTAAAACTCTTTCTCATCAATGCCTGAATCTGGGTCGCGAGTATAAATTGATGGGTGAATGACGGATGGGTCTTCTTCCACCCATGTATCTTCGCCATCTGTATTGATCACCGGTGGTGGACTTGAACCCTTATACCCGGGGACGTACAAGACCGCCTTTTGCGCAGGTGTTGCTTCGTCCGCCCATCCGGGTAAAGATTCGGTCTCTGAGTAAGGTCCATGTGGATTGGACTGCACTGCTGCACGCGCCGCATACCAATAGGACAACAACCTTTTCGGATCACTTTTCCACGGTCGAACCCCTTGGAGCGTCGGTTCCGCAATCAAAAATAGATCGCCTGCCTTGAGTTCCGGCTGCACCACCACCCCCATATCATCAATTCCAGTCGCCAAGTCGTGCGGCGTTTCAACATTGCTCTTGTGGCTCGCCTGAACGACAACCAGTCCACCGTCCCCTTCTTCGACATCGTCCAACACCCAGACCGCCTTCACACCTTGGCAACTCCGCCGACCGTTTTGTTGGCGATATGCCAAGGACGGGTTTCTCGGTTCGTCGCCGCCGACGAGTGTTGAACCGACTTCA
>JAPOOP010000723.1 GCA_026713385.1 Candidatus Poribacteria bacterium
TATCCGTCCTCCACATGTAAAGCATTCTCGCTGCGAAGCAAAATTATGCCATTTAAGGAGAACCTAATTTCATTACGGACTACACACTTGTTGTTATATTGGTTGCAGAAAATCGCAATTCAACCCTGTAAATACCTGCGGTCGAAATCTGTTTGAATTGCGGGGCAGAATTTTGTGGAGACATTTAGGTATGCGCGAGTGTCTAAGGAAATTGTAGCATATTGATCAGGAAAAGTCAATACCTTGATTACAATTAGCCGAAACATCACACTTGAAAAAAGCTCAACTTTATGGTAGACTCTATACAATGTATTCAAAGACTACGGCATCAGAATCTATCGAATGAAGCAAATTAAAAATAATATGTATTTATGGGAGCAATAAGATGCATGTGAATATACATCACCCCTCAGAAAAACACATGGCTGAGTTAGTCGAGCGCGCCGTCGCAGGAGAAGAAATTATTTTTGAACATAACGGTGAACCTGTTGCCAAACTAATACCCTTAAAGCCGGGAAACCTCAAGCACCCCCGACAAGGCGGACAGTGGAAAGGAAAAGTCAAGATAGCCCCCGATTTCGATGAGCTTCCTGACTCCTTTATGGCAGCCTTTCGTCCGGAAAAAGTGTGATGAATCTGCTATTGGATACCCATGTCCTGTTATGGTGGCTTGATGACCCCAGCTTGTTATCCCAACAAGCAATGGAATCCATAAAACACCCTGATAACAATGTTACTGTCAGTGTCGTCTCCGCATGGGAGATTGCTATTAAAAAGAGACTCGGGAAATTAGAAGTTCCTGAAAATCTCAAGGAATCGGTAGCAGCATCAGGTTTTCAATGGCTGTCGGTTGTTTATGAACATGTCTGGAGAGTTAAAGACCTTCCATTTCATCATGAGAATCCATTTGATAGATTGTTAATTGCCCAAGCAGACATCGAAGATTTGACGTTTGTTACCCGTGATTCAGGGATAAAGGCATATAGTATTCCTCTCCTTGATGCCTAAGAACCGGCGACAGGATTGGCAACACTACGGGCGATATAGGCATTCTTCCGATTAAACCTCACCTTCCCGAAAAAATAAACGGAGATAACGCAAATCTCCCTCTGTTCGCTTCACTCTATATCACCTCACGTTTCCGCTCGGTTCACTTGCCCAGAGAAAAAATAGGGGAGTAAAAAGTTGAAAGGTACGTTTAGGGCGAACGGTTAAGTTCATAGTTATATTTTTCAGTGAAAAGTCAACCTAACCAGCTTTTTTGAAAGAAAATAATTAATAGGGAGGATCTAAAGATGGTAAAACGTCCTAACCAATCTGTGCTTATCAAAGCCTTTGATATATACCGCGATGCCATGCGTCCCTTCATTGTCCGTGCTATGAAACGGGTCAAAGGGAAAGGCACTGAAGATGCAATTTATGATTCATTGTCAAGCAGGAGGGCAGACGAGTTTGAAAGATGCCTACTCAATAATGGATACAATGTTGAAGGTGCTATTGACATCGGCGACTTTCCGCACCTTATTCGCAGGAACTGGGAACGCGTTTTCAGCCAGCAGTTTAGTGGTGATATGAACATCCAAAACCCGCTTCATATTATTGCACAAGCTAGGAATGCAGTTTCACACCCGGGCACAAAGGATTTAGATGCTGAATATGTACGCACTGCACTTTACCATATTGCAGACGTACTCGGCAAAATCAACGTACCTAAAGCGAAAGCAAGTGTTGAAAAGGGGCGCGACAAACTTTCACAGCCTGATGATGCAAAAGCCGAACCAAGCCCCGATAAGGAGTCTGACAGCCAGCCTAGGAAAACAACACGTCAGGGAGGGAAAACTGAAAAACCTTCGCGTGTTCCTGTGAGTGATCGACCGGAGAAGTATAACACTTATTTTCAGGCACTGCTAGATGAGTTGCGGGAACAGCATAACTTTACCAGGGCGCGTCGTGTCAGAACAGATCAGAATTTCTACATTTTTTCGTCTGGCTTTACTTCCATTGGGTATGTCGCAAGATTTACCAATGTGGGAACCGTGCATACGTATCTGTTGCTTCGTTTCGGAGATAAACAAACAACCAATAACTTCTTTGATGTTCTCAAAGAAAGGGAATCTGAAATCAATGCGAGATTCGATGTGCCTTTATACTGGAGCCGGCGCGATGACATAAAAACATCCCGAATTTATATCGAGCGCGACGGCACTATTGATGCCAATGAGAGTGAGTTAGAAGCCTTTAGAGCATGGCACGTTGAGAATCTCCTGAAGTTCAAAGAGGTGTTTACGTCTGAAATACAACTGGCACTCGAAAAACTGAAATCCAGTTGAGGAAGGGTATCGGTCATGGTTAGGGCAGTTGTCTCAGACAAATAGTATTTTCTGCCGAATTTAACTTTTGCTGTAAAATGTGCTGTTCATAATCCTCAAGGGATTCTATCAAGCCTTTGGTTTCTTCTGTACAGGATCTTGCCGAATGTCCGTCGCGATTGGGATGGCAGTACAATTGCAGTCCTGCCATGTTTCAAGTTTACGAGGTTGCGGTGCTGCAGCATGCGTAAAATTAAGTCGATCATAACTTGACATTTCTGTAGGTTTAAGGTAGACTGTATTAGGTATTATAGGCTTTGAGAATGGAATTAAAACGTGGTGTGTTACGGAACGCCTGTACTGGAAGATAGCAACCGATCAGCAATACATGACATCACACTTCAGCCTAAAACGGAGGGTGAAAAATGAATACGATGAAAATTTTGCTTGTCGAAGACGCAGAAGAGCAACAACGGGACTTTATAGACACTGTAGATACTTTCAATAAAAAATACAATCTGACTGTTGAAACTGACATCGTAACAGATCCGTTGAGCGCTTTGGAAAAAATAGATAATTCCTACAGTGGTGCGATTCTTGACATGAAGTCGGACAATGATCATAAAGGTGGAAATACAATCGTTCGTCGGCTGCACGATTTGTCTATCAGCGTGCCGGTCATTTTTGTCACAGGGCATCTTGATATGGTGAAGGAAGATCCATTGATTATCAGGAAACGTAGTCGAGACGCCGACTCTTATGAATCAGACCTTCTATTTCTTCAGGAGTGGCTCAAGACAGAATCCAGTCCTGCAGAGATAGCACAAACCTATACAGCTCTTGTCCGAGAGAGTGAGGGATGGTGGATCGGCTGGATATTGGAGGTTCCAGGTGTGACCTGTCAAGAACGAACGAAAAGTGAATTATTAGATACGTTGCAAATCACGCTTCGCGAAATCTTAGAAGATGAAACGCTTGAAGTGTCTCGCCGAACGGAAAATGAATCTGAAGCGGTAAAGACTTCTGATATTTTGGAATTCGGCGCGCCGGGAGCACCAGACCAAACTGAAGGCGGGTTTGAGGAAGTAAGAATTGATGTATGAAACGCAGGCAACTGCTTAAGCATCTTGAAGACCATGGCTGTGAGCTTTATAAAGAAGGTCGTAAACATTCGCGATGGTGGCATCCAAAGTTAGGCACTCACGCCACAGTGCCCAGACACACCGAGATTAAAAATGTACTTGCCAAGCAAATTTGCAAGCAATTAAAAATTCCGTCCATATAATCTGATTGAATGTTCCCTCCTATTTTTCTACCTTTCTAACACGATGTCGCGCACGAGATATAATGCCTCATATGGAAGGAAGTTGAAAGGATATGTGGGGTTCAGGAGGCAGACGGCACGCTCCGCGGTATTCGCAATTCTGCTATTTTGCGGGTCATGTCGGACGGGCTATTGCGTATCTCTGAAGTGACGGAGCTTCGTATCTCTGACCTTGAGGATAATACACTCCGGCTCCGGTTCTCAAAGACGGATCAGGAGGGTTCAGGGGAACACCTGTATCTGTGTGAGGACACCCGCCAGATAGTCGGGAAATGGTTGGAACGGTCGGGGCTTACGGAAGGCTATCTCTTTCGGAGAATGACTGCCCGCGGGGACAACCTCTATCGAGACAAAGAAACGGGTGAGCCGTCTCACTTGACGGACGACGGTGTGAGGCGGATAATCAAGAGTTCTCAAGTCCTCTTCGGCATAACGCAGCCAGCGGGAGGTGTCTGCGAGTCGATCAATTGCTTGCATAGAGGACTTCCCCCTCGCGTTGCGCATAACGCAGGACCGATCCAATCCGAGTCCGGTGACGTTCGAGTTCTTCAGGCGTTGAGACAAGAATATCCTTTGCCGCAGGTAAGTCGGACAGGGCACGCATAATATCAAGAGCGGTTTTTCGTTTATCCCGAAGTTCAGCAAAAACGACGAGCAGATCTATGTCACTTTGCGGATCTGCGTCCCCACGTGCCTGTGAGCCGAAGAGGATAATCTGTAACGGATCAAAGCCTTGTACAATTCGCTCTGTCATAATTGAGATAAATTCGTTGTTCATACCCCGCTCCCTTTATCCACGTTTTTTTGAAAACCCGAAACATCCTTTCTGTTATTATAGCAGTATTCAAAGCAAAAAGCAAAAACGTGACAAGTCTAATGCCGGCACACTACGCTAACGCCGAACTCGCTGGCCGCGGCGGAATCGCACGATTCAAAGCAGGCAACCTCGCGAAACGTATTGACCAGGGTCGGGCTTGCCTCTCGGCGCAGATTCTATTGCCCGCTGCTTCTGTCCAGGTCGCTCTGCGAGCTTCTTTCCATAAGATCTTCCGCTACTGTGGGTTCGGATTATTAGCTTTTTATCCTTCATTGAATCTTTGGCACGTTAGACTTTTGGAAACGTAGGAGGGTATTGTTTTGGAAGCGTCTCGTAGGGTATTCTCGCGGGTTTCCTTCTTTCTTGGGATTATCTGATTTTGGCGGTCGTTCCTCGCTTTGTTATTTTCCAATACTCACGTCTTGGGACTCTACCAAATCCTCCGCTTTCAAATCCTGCATCGCGAAACTGCAACGGTGAGAAAATCGATTGTATCCACTTGGTACCCTTTCATTTATAGTAGATTCTGTAATTAATTTTACACCAAACTCGGTGCGGTTAGGTGAAAGACCCTACCGAGGGTGTGCAGATATTTTCGGGCTTTACTATAATTCTTTATCAGTAAGGGAAAAATGATCGGCAAGTTTTTCCACAATATCTCTCCAACGGCGTTCTTTCCCATCAGAGAGAAGGTCAAGAATAGGTTGATGAATTTCCTTCCTAGTAGGCAGATTACTAACAGCCATTTTGTTTATCGTCCTCCATACGAATCATAGGTTACCGGCAATCGTTGTCGTTCTGAAGTGAATTATGATATTATGACGGTTTCACCAACCAGTGACTGTGTCTCGTCAGTCTCGCTTCGTTTTGAGAGGGCGTGTCCTCGTCGTGCGAGTTCTGCTTGGAGTGTTTCTGATGGGATGTCTGGATTGAGTTATACATTTTCAGGTAACTGTAAGACCGGTAACTAACGCAATCGCTTCAACAACTGCCCTGGCATCGGCATAGTTGACAACCAATTGAGTTACAACTCGTCTCCGCCAAGCAAAAGGAGATACAATTAATCCCTTCGCGAGATCCAAACAGTATCAGAATACCCGTCGTCCGCCATGCCCCAGCTCACTTCATAATCACCGCGCGCCTCGATCTCGTGCAGAATCGCATAGCACGTCTGCGGTCGGATCCTGTTCTTCGATGCCAAGTGTGTGACGCGCTCAGCTTTATCGAGTTCAGAGTAGATCAGGGAGTCCGTCGTCTGGAGTTTCACTAACATCGGGGAAGTCCCTTTCGTCATCGGGATCGCGTCGCGACCACATCGGCGGCAAGATCCGGAATGCAGAGTCCCGTTTATATTCTGTGCCGCCCTCGCGTTCTTTTGCGACGAGGTCGATGCCGATATCGTTTGCGTCGTAGCCTGTTTGGCGTGCCGCCCAGTCTTTATAGAGCCAAACTTCGGAGAATTGTTGTTGGTAGTCGGGGTCTTCGGTGAAATATGTGAGCATCAACCGCTCGAAAAGATCGCCCTTTTGGCGTTCGGATCGGGCAGTTTCACGGATATAGTCGAGTGTGCTTTGGAAGCCGAGATTGGTGGGGATGGTGCTGCTTTCAAGTCCTAAATAACTTTGTGTTGCTTCTGACATATTTGTTTCCTGTTTCTATAAAAAAGTGGACTCTCCTTTAAGATGATTTGAGATTGTTCCATGCTTATCCGCACGATTTTGAATTTCTTGTGGAAGCCTCCGATAGTAATCCCAGAACTTATGCGTCGTCTTATAAATCAATCACCCGTCCAGCCTTTATATCTTCGAGTGCCTCTTCGCGTAGACGCTCAAGCTTCCCAGATTCTATATCTGCCTCAAGCTGCTGATCCCAAGCCGCTTCACGAGACACTAACGCTTCACGAAGCTTGGTCGCGAGGGTCTTTAATAATTGCGCTCTTGTCTTCGCCTCGCACTTCACTTCTGGAATATCTGGTATCCAACCTCGCCACCCATTAGACTTTCTTATTATATTAGCAGCATAGGGCTCCTCATAGACAGGATCCACTATTTCAACAGACCGAATTTTTGCTTGCTCAACGGGTTGGTCTGGCATGCCATCAGCAGTAACCTGTTCGCTTATGATACGAGTCATATATAGTCCCTCCCAAAGATGGAGAAATCTTCATTTGCTATAAACATGGGATTACCTGCAACTTGCACGCTACCGTTCCACAGGTACGGACAGGACTCGGCACTTGGTATGTGCCGAGGTGGAACCCCTGTCCAGCAAGTTCTATATAATATACAATACTTCCACAATAAAGTCAAACCTTTCCCTTGACAAACAATAGATGTCTATCAGAACCTATTTTTCTCAAGAAATCCACATAATTCCAACCTTGTTGTCATAGTAAATGCTGATTCAGCACTAACCACTCCTTTTCAGCCTACCGACGCGTTTGGCATATTTTTCACCCAAATGGAAAACCCAAAACCCAAGTGGAATGAGTAGGATACCAATGATGAGTAGTAAAGACAGATTGCCCACTTGACTCTCAACAGACGCGTTGTCAAGCATCGCCGCACGAATCGACCTGAGTGTATACGTGGCAGGCGAAATTTTGGAAATCGGTTGAATCCACGTCGGTAACACTTCAATTTCATAGTAAATACCGGAGACTAAGAGTAGCATTGACTCAATGATCCCCGTTGCGGCTTGTCCCTTTTCCGGCGAGAGTAATGGAAAGATCGCCGCCATCAACCCGATCCCGATGAAAGAGAGGCTGGAGATAAGAACAGTGACCCCTAATGTTAGCCAATTCGCATTGCTTAAGTCGATGTGTTCCCCAAAAAAGAACGGAATTATCGCCAAAACTAA
>JAPOOP010000459.1 GCA_026713385.1 Candidatus Poribacteria bacterium
CGCTGAAAAGATTGAAAGCCAAGAACTCTGTTTCGTTGCTGACACCAACTATCGGCGTTTCCTTCAGGACAGGGTCCCTGAGAAAATTCACGGTGGCGATATTATAGATGAAGAGGGCAATGTCCTCGGTAAGCATGACGGTGTCCCATTTTATACCGTCGGGCAACGGCGTGGTTTAGGTATCGCAGTCGGGAAACCGCTCTATGTGACGCAGCTCAACGCCGCGGAGAAAACCGTTGTCGTTGGCGAATCCGATGCCCTTCTTGAGGATACAATGCATGTTGAACGGATCAACCTCATCGCCATTGAGAAGTTGACGGAACCGATCCGGGCACACGTTAAAATCCGATCCCGTGATGACGGCGGTCCCGCGACAATCTCACCTATCAGCGACACAGAGGCAGTCGTGAAGTTCGATGAGCCGCGCCGTGCCATTACACCCGGACAAGCCACCGTTTTTTACGATGGGGAATACGTTCTCGGCGGCGGTTGGATTGTAGACGCTCGCGACACCACTGTAGGAGGGGTTTGTAACCCCGATCTTCCGTCGTAAAACCCAAAATGACCTCAGAACTTCTCTGCCTCCTCGGTCCCACAGCGGTCGGCAAAACAGAGATTGCGATTCAACTCGCACAACGCCTCAATGCCGAGATTGTCTCCGTCGATTCCCGCCAAATCTATCGTCAGATGGACATCGGAACTGCCAAACCTACCGCTGAAGAACAGCGAGCGGCACGGCATCACCTCATAGACTGTGTGGACATTTCCGAAGCCTTCTCCGTTGCCGATTATCAATCCCTCGTAGACGTGGCAATTACTGATATCCAAAACAGGGGCAAGCGGGTGTTGCTTGTTGGTGGTGCGGGACTCTACTTCCGAGTGATTGTTGATGGTTTGTTTGAGGGACCAGGAGCCGATCCCTCACTCCGAAAGCGACTTGAAACGGAAGCAGCACAACTCGGTGTTGATGCGCTCCATAAGCAACTCCAAACCTGCGACCCAGAATCTGCTGACCGAATCCATCCCAACAACTTAGTCCGCGTCATCCGTGCCTTGGAAGTTTATGAATTGACAGGCACCCCTATGTCCGAACTCCAACAGCAGTGGCAACCGGAAAAACAGCGGTATCCGTTTATCGCCTTCGGACTCACGATGCCGCGCGCGTTACTCTACCGTCGTATCGAACAGCGTGTAGATGTAATGCTTGCGAACGGATTGATAGCGGAAGTTGAGTTGTTGTTAGCGGCGGGGTATGCGCGTGATTCGGTCGCACTCCAGAGTTTCGGCTATCGGGAGTTGATCGCGTATCTGGACGGGGACTGCACGTATCTGGAAGCGATCTCACAATTGAAGCAGAACACCCGTCGCTTTGCCAAGCGGCAGTTGACGTGGTTCCGCAAAGATACACGCATTGAGTGGCTGGATCGGGAGTCAACGCCCGATATTGTTGGAGCTATTTTGGGGAAGGTTAGGAGTATTTAATAATTGTTCCTTTCCATAAACTCGTCCGTGTCTTTTGGGAAGAGTACACCATGGGTTTTAAAATCCAGAACAGCGTAGTCGTCCACCCCGTCAAGGACTAAATAGTTACCACCTGCGGGCGAAGCGGGTGGAAATGCTTTAGCACTCAGCGGAATTAAAGCGAGCAAAATGAGACATGTAAGGATTTGTCGGTAAATCATTTTTTTCTCCTTTTCGTTAAAAAGAAAAACGTGTGAATTTCGTCATAAACTTCAATTCCCAATTTCTACCAGTAAAGATTCCATTTGCATAGGCAAAAGAGTGAAACCGTAACTGTTTTAGGGACATCTTTTTTTATCGCTATTTTCAACCTTCATATTAGGTTTTTAGTTGATATTTAGAAGTTTGAGCACTGAAACAACTATAATTGCGATTAACAAAATTATTAAAAAAGTAAAAAAGAACCGCTTCTTAACTGAATGAGATTCCGATTTTATGTGGGAGATTTGTTGCATAACCTTCTCTGTTACATTTCCAGATCTCTGGGCGCCGCCAAGCACTTCTCGAATTAGGTGTGCCTCATCCTCTTGTAAAAGTTTATGCGCCCGCTGCAGCCTACTTGTGATTGTCTTCTCTGACACACCTAAGTATCTCCCAATCCCCTCGGTTGGCACTTCGCCGAGATAATAGAGTGTTATGACCGTTCGCTCACTCTCTGGAAGTTTTTTCAACAGTTTCCTCACGAGTTGATAGCGATACTTGTCTGCATTTGTCTCACACCGCTCCGATATATCATGAGTGTAGGAAGATCGTCCTTTCTTTCTCATGGGTGTATCCCCCAGTGATTACATCGCTGATTCGTTCCATTGGGACCAATTAATCCAAAGCCGATTTACGCTGAATGCAGTCATCCAGCAAACTGATAAGGTTCTAAAAGCATCTACCTGCTTTAGCGAGGGAGTATGTCAACTTTTTTAATCATTCCCCACGTCTCAAGGCGTTTGTCGATCGGATCAACACTTTGGTGGAGCTCTCCTGTGTCGTAGACCTCAACAGTTGCAAATGGGGTGTCATTATGGGCGGGTCCGTCAATGATATAGATATTCCCATTTATGACTTCAGCCTTATGCCCAGCTTTGGCAACAGGCATGTCGGGTTTCTGGGTCCAACGACCAGTTCGAGGATGGTAGATTTCGATTGTTTTAAAATCTTTCGTATCCTGTCCCTGATTCCGAAAATAACCGCCCATCACATAAATTTTTCCGTTGATGACACTTGCAGTATGAACCGATTTGGGAGTAGGCATATCACCTATTTCGCGCCAATGATTTTTTTCAGGGTTATAGACTTCCATACTGGAAAGAAAGGGACCTGGATGATTTATAATCAGGGGCAATCCGGTTCCTCCCATGACGTAGATCTTTCCGTCGACAACACTGACTGCGGCACCAGCACGCGCATGGTTCATGTTTTTGGCTTTTGCCCATGTGTCAGTAGCTGGGTCATACATTTCGACGGTGTCTAAACGAAACGATTTTATCTTGGTTGATGTCCCGCCGATTGCGTAGATTTTCCCATCGACGACGCATGTGCTGGTGTTTCTGGGTGTAGGCATGTCGGCTTTCTGCGTCCATGTGTCAGTAGCTGGGTCATACATTTCGACGGTTGGAATATCTTCAGCCTTCCACCTTGGGATCCTTCTAATCTGATCATTTACAAGGACATCAAACTCAAATCGATTCAGAATTGTTCCACCAATCGCGTAGATTTTTCCATCCACAACCGAGGTAGCTGCGTCAGTGCGAGCCGTTGGCATATCAGCCTTTCGTTCCCACGTATCGGTTTTTGGGTCGTACACTTCGACGGTTGAAAGGGACAAGTCCCCGAGTCCGTCAACATAGCCCCCGATTGCGAATATCTTTCCGTTGACAACACACGTGGTAAAGCCGGATCGGAGCGTTGGCATGTTTGCTTTCTGCTCCCAAGCTCCGTCCGCTGCGAGATTGAGAACCTTGATTACTGATAGTATCCATAGCATCAGGACACCTAAAGTCAAACGCATTTTCATGACTTACCCCCATTCACTCTTAATGGACATTCACATCTTAAATTTTCTACGAGGTTGCTATTCAGGAGACCATATCCGAAGACCTTCAAAATCAAAACGAAAAGGAATGACGCACACACCGGCTGCTTTGAATGCTCTTCTTGCAGAATCTATACGATCTGCATTACAATGAAACACCAAACACCCGCCACCACCCGCACCACAGGCTTTTCCACCACGACAACCACTTTTTTTCGCAATATCAACCAATTCATCAATCCTTTCTGTATTTACAGAAGGATGTAACTGTTTTTGAAAGTACCAATTCTCGTCAAGCAATTGACCCAAGTCTGAGAAATTAAAAATCTCAAACATCTGCTTCATCTCACCAGCGATCCTGCGAATTGCCTTCAAAGCATCGTGCGTTCTGCGGTTTCCTGCTCTGTATGCGTCAATAACATTCTGAAGTATGCCACCTGAAAAATGTGACTCCCCTGTGTAAATAAGTAGCAGAGAGTCATGAAATTCTTCAAGAACGTCCTCGGTCAGTCGGAGTGAAGTGGACTTAACAGATTCACCCCTACATCGTAGGAAGTTTATCCCACCGAGTAGACTTGCGTAGTGATCTTGTTTCCCGCACGGAATGCCTGTTTCTTGTTCAATACTCGCCGCGAGGTCAACAATTTTACATAAACTTAGTTTCTTTTCGACAAAAGCGGAGAGTAGACTTACAAGCACGATGCCCAAGGTTCCAGAAGCCCCCAATCCACTTCCCTTTGGAACATCGCTCCAAGTCGTAAGATGGCAGCCTCTATTTGGACGAACGCGAGACAAAATCGCTTGAGGTAGGTTCAATCCATGCACACATGCCGGAATGGCTACTGGATGAAAGGACTCCTTGAGATCTACAGCGTGGAGGCTTACACATGCGTCGAGGGCCGGTGTGAGAGACGCGTAGACATGTAAATCAATCGCCGCATTCACCACTAACCCTTCATTTTCCATCGCGAATGGAATCAGATCTGTCCACCCGCCAGCAAAATCAATCCGCGTCGGTGCACGCGCATAGAGGGGCGCGCGCCGCGATAGACCCGCTATAGTCCCCTCTTGCTCAGCAGTTGGAACCCGCGGATTTCCCCAATTATCTTGTGTTTTGTGAAGCAAAGTTGAACGCATCATGGACTGAGTCTCCTGTATAGATAACGTGATACATCCGATGCTTAAGCATTCAAAACTATACAATTCCAGAGAAATTCGATCGTGGCGTACTCCCCAGCCTTTTGCATGAGATCCGTATGCGTTTCACGCCATAATTTCGCCGTGCTTTGCAGATGAATCTCTCTATTTTCCCAAAGTTCTGAAACACAATACCCCGCCCGATCTTGATAGGTATCCAGCAGTTCAACCGCCAAGCCCCCGGGTGCCTTTCGTAGAACAGGAAGCCATTGGGTTTCCAGAAATTTCTGCAAATCTTTCTTTTTCTTTTTTTCCCGCAGTGTGAATATATAAAAAATTCTCGATTTCGCCATGCTATAACTCCTTTTTCACAAGAAGTGAACGTTTACTGAAAAAACATGAAGAAGGGACCTCGGCACAAAATCGTCAAGATAACACCCAAACAGATCATAGGCGCGAACCGCAAAGAGCGTTGGATGCGGATCCTGTTATCGAAATCCTCAAATTTACCATCTTCTGAGAGTTGTTTCAATTGCGCCGCTTTCTCTTTTGACACGCCCCCAGGCAACGTCCCCAGGACAATGTTTGAATTCAGCACATTTGGGAGCGCGAACCCTTGCTTACTATAGGTAACTTCCGCGTCATCACCTTTGATTCTAACAATCTGTTCAGCAGGCACCATGCCCTCTTTCAAATCAGAGATGTTTACCTCGCGATCTAACACCATACTGTCGAGATTCTCAATAAAATATCTCCCGAAGAAGAATACGGTTAGGTAAAAAAGGTATATCTTCAAAAGCGGGGCGTACGCCTGTGACCAAGCATCTAACGTCCAAGGGGTTGTGATAATCATCAATTGAATCATCACTACAGAAACAACATAGTTACGGATCCTTTCCAGACCGACTTTCTTTACATAGTAACTCAGGATGAAATACAGGGAAAATACAACCAAGAGTTGATGCCACAGTCTCAGTTCAATCCCTAACCAACCTAACGAGAGTGTAACAACTACTCGCAGTCCAAGGAGAAAAATGAGTCGGAATACCATTTCAAAAATCTGTTGACGAAAATCTTCCTGTTGGAAAATTGACATAAACGCCTGCCATTTCTGTTGAACATTCGTTTTCAGGCACAGGTACATAACGAGGATCACACAATACGGCACGAAAATATTAATAATCAGGGACGTTGGTGTGTATTGCGCGAATGCCGATGCTTCCGAAAACAATCCCACTGGCATCAGTAGGGACGCACCCCATACCAGTTTGGCATCGCCTGCCGCGAAAATGCCAAACCAATAGAGTGTTAGAACGATTAAAAAACCACCAACGACCGTAATGATACTGTTTAAAAGCCCACTGCTTCCTGAAAAAACTGAGATGACTTGACTGAGAATTCCAGCGTAGATGAGCCCGTAGCTGCAAAAATTCTTGATTTTTCTTTCTCGCAGATCTGTATAGGTCGCATAGCAGCAGAAAAATAGAAGAAGACTAATGAACAAATTCTGGTAGTTTAGCATTTTTCAATTCCTTAAGGTTGACTTTGAAGTTCCATTTTCAACGTCCCCCAGCGCACCGGCAGTTTCCCGACTGCCTCAACCGAACGAAATCCGGTATCATATACCAACACATCTGTAGAATATTCCCTATCTTCTTCGTAACCTCCGAAAACATAAATCTTGCCGTTAACCGCTGCTGTCCCAGAAGGGTTAATGGGCGTTGGCAGTTCTGGAATATTGTGCCACACCTGGGTCTGTGGATTATACACATCCACAGTCGCCAAATACTCAGGAAGTGCATCTTCCCAAATGAAACCGCCAATCAAATAGATTTCATTCCTAATAACAACCGGCGAAAAATCAAGTTTGATGTCTAACATATCGTTCTTCTGCTGCCATTGATGGGTTATTGGGTTATATTCCTCAATGGTCGCAAGATACGGACCCCCTCTAAAGTCCATTGGCCATCCATATCCGCCGATGACATAAATACGATTGTTGACAACCACCATACCGCCAGGATCACGTCGGGTCGGCATTTTAGGACCCTTCGCCCATGTATTAGCGGCAGGGTCATAGATTTCAACGCTATCTGTCCGTTCATCGATGTTTAAACCTCCAATGAGATAGATTTTTCCAGCAACCGTACCAATCCCGAAATTGAGCCAAGGTGTGGGCATGTCCTGTTTCCTCGCCCATGTACCTGTTTGAGAGTCGTAGGCATCTACAACAACTGGAAATTTCATATTCGCACGGTTATTGTTTTTTCCACTAAATCCCCCAAAGACATAGATGGTGTCGTTGACCACTGCCGCTTTGGCACCTGTGCGTGGCATTGGCATATTGGCAATTCTCTGCCACCGGTTTCTTTCCGGGTCATACATCTCAACAAGTGATAATCCAAAGGGACCTGGTATTCTTTTACCAAGTTTTGCGTCTTCATAGAGACTGCCACCGATGAGATAAATCTTATCGTCTACAACAGCAGTAGTGAAATCCAGTCGCTTAGTAGGAAGCTGAGACACCAATTCCCAACCCTTACCGGCAAAGGATTCTATTGACATCAGCGAGAAAATAAAAACAACTGTGCTAATAACGACAGTTTTTTTAGAATTGAGTGCGCTTGACATTGCAAATTCCCCCTTATGTTGTGAATAGTAGTGATCTCTAAAATTCAAAAATTGGTAACCAGTGGTGAAGGATGATATAAGCGAGAACTTATACAAAGACGAATTCGCGTAAATAATAAGTTCTCGCTTATTCTATGTGGATAGCCATCTTACATATAAATGGCTACTGGTTAACACTCAGGGTCCCCACAATAATAGAAAAGATCACCTTCCGCATCAGTTGCTGAACAGCAGGATACATCGGTGTGACACAGCTGAGTCTTTTCTCCATCGCACCATCTCCAACCTGCTTCTGCCTCGGGTGCCAGCATCACTGATGCCAAAATAGCACCCGTCGCCACTGTCCCTGCGACCAAAGCATTCTTGTGCGCCACATGACCATCTTCTTTGACGAAGAAATCACTCAGACGCTGCTTTGTCAGTTTGGTTACATGAGTTTGCATCAGATCTCACCTCCTTCCTTTTTAGTAGAAAACGGTGATGTTTTAACCCACGATGTAAAAAAACATTTTAAACATGGGTATACAACACCCTTTTAAAATTAAGGACACAGTTTTAGGTGAGACAGGGTGCAGAATGTGAGAAAATTGAGAAGAATCTGCATCTACACTAAAGACAAAAACCCGCCTAAAATTTCGGCGAGTTTATTCTCAGGTACACGGCGTTACAGGTCTACCAGTTTAATCGAAACCTGAATTTAGCTTGGATATCCAACGCTTAAAATTAAAAAGGCGAACCTTATGTTCGCCCCTGTTACTTTTAGAATACCATTACTAACAGTCGAATTTTAGCATCACATTTTCAACCGGTGTATTTCCCTTCCAAAATAGACGTATTTGTTGTTAAGTTC
>JAPOOP010000503.1 GCA_026713385.1 Candidatus Poribacteria bacterium
ACCGACAATCAAACGGATAAGCAGAAACAGTCCAGCACCTGCCCAGACTATTGCTATCCAGTCTGTCCAATATAGTGTAGTAAAGGGAGCACTCTGATCGGTCCCGGGATCGGGTTGCGGCGGTGTCAATGTAATTGGTATAGACGACACCGACTCTGTTGACAATTGGATCGGTGCCCTTGAAACAGGTGTTTCCGGGAGGATATCGAGTTCCCACTTTGGGAGCACGAGCGAAAGCAGCGGGATGATGAGGCATCCGACGATCGCCATGCTCCAGATGAAACCGCGCATCGCCGCCGATCTACGACGGAGGCAGAACGCGAATACACCGGCAACGGCGAAAATCACGAAACTTTTCATCGTCGTGTCCGCGAGAAATTTTAGCAACGGGTCTGCATAGAGCGTCTCAACGAATCGGATCATGATGAAGTATCTCCTTTTCGGAAGTCAGGCGATCACACTCATTGTGATGGCATGCTTCCGCTTTTCGCTTGCTCAATGCGTTGGCTTAAACGGTCAAGCTCCTCATCCGAGAGATCAGCGTCGGAAATCAATGTCATGACCGTCTTCTCAATGGACTTATCAAAAAACGTCTGAAAAATCTGTTTGAGTGCAGAACGTCCCGCCAGATGGCGGGATTGCGTCGGATGGTAGATGTAGCGTCTGCCTTTTTTTTCGTGGGTGAGATAGCCCTTCTCCTCCAGAATCCGCAACAGCGCCCGAACTGCAGAGTAACTTGGTGGGTCGGGAAGGTCTTTGAGCACATCGGCAACGGAAACGCGACCGCGTTGGTAGACAATATCCATGATTTGCTGTTCCCGACGACTCAGTTTGACGGTTCCGTAGTCTTCCATTTTTTCACCTCTTTTGGTAATATGCTAATATTTCAGCATTTACGAAAACAGTTGTCAAGAAAAATGCTAAAAACTTAGCATAAATTAATTAGATTTCAACACGCACAAACGCGAGATACGCACCCGCCAGCAAAACGACGACAAACAGTGTCAATAGCAGTAACTCTGTTGCCGCAGTGTTGAAATCCTTGCTGAGATTGCGTGTATCTTCAAATTTTGGGACTGCCTCTGGATTGATGGGTTTCTGAGACATTCCCTCGCGAACCCCCATGATATGGAGACTCTCCGGATCGCTTCTGTCCATATCGACAACGAATTCTCGGTATTCACGAGCGTAACGCTGAACGTTCTCTATAAATTGCTGGTGCCGATCAAGACCTGTTCCGGCAAACGACTCAAGGAGATGTTGGAGGAGCACCGCGGGTGAAATGCTGGTTATCGCACGTGCACGTTGAACTTGGTTAATCTTAAAGGTCACATATCCGGCGTTCAAGCGTTCTTCCCTTACTGCCGTTTTGGTGTGCCACTCACCTATTTTCGTTAGCGTTCTTTCGTCCAATTCCGATTTATCTGCCCAGTACCAAGACCTTTGCCAAGTTCTCCGAAGTTCGGCATCACTTTGGCCGTATCGTTCGTCATATTCATCGCGGGACATAGATGATGAAAAGCCGCTCGCAAGGGAGGCGAGCGTACTCGGCATAAAAACGACAAAAGTGACCCACGTCAACAGAAGTATCAAAAGACTCACAGCACTCTGTTGCACACGCGCCGATACCAACAGCCCTAACGCAAGAAATAGACATGTATACAAAAGTGCGATACAGAAAATGATACCTAAGCGTCCCCACGCTTGGATGTTCAGGTGAACAGCACTTGCGGTAGAAAGTATCAAAAGATTCACCAACACGGCAAGCATAAAGGGAATAGTCGTACTTATCAACGCCCCCAGAAACTTACCGATAAGCACAGTCCGCCGTGGGATTGAATTTGCCAACATCAATCGGAGTGTGCCGTGCTCGCGTTCGCCGGAGATAGCATCAAAAGTGAAAATAAGTGCAACAAGACTCAAGATATAACCGATGATGAATGTCCAATCGACTTGGGAAACGTCGGGTCCAACGTTCATCATATTTATGTTGACATCTGGATATCTTAGTCTCCAGAATCTTTCTGTATAATAAGAACTGTCGACCCTATCAGGTAAAAAGGTTTCTCCACCCTCTGCGCAGAAATGGAGCGGCGACGGTTGTTTGTAGAGGGTTCCGGGTCCTTGTTGTGCCAGTGTATAGAGACTGGCGTCGGCGTGAGCAGTTAATCGGTTCATAGATTCAGCGACAGCGTCGCGATACTTCTGGACCCGTTTTGGATGCTCTCGGATATATCTAACGGCATTGGTTACCATCAGTGCCAACAACAACACGGTTGTCAACGCAAATCGGAGGCTATTCAGGTTATCGTAGAGTTCGCGTTTTGTAATATGCCACATTTCTACACTTCACTGTTGATAAAAACGAGAAATATTGCCATAAAAAGAAGGATATTCATCGTGAGCAGCAGAAACAGATCCGGCAATGCTCGTTTTGCATTTACGCCTATATCGCTTCTCTGAAAAGAGAACTGCGGGAGTGTGTCCCAATCGACGGCACCCTGATCGGAAGAAAACCACTGTCGGGACGCAAATATTTTTTCGTCATAAAAGTAATTGACGATTGCTTGTCGGTAGCGTTGCGCCGCTATGAAAAAATCTTGGATACCATTGAGGTCGGTACCTGCCCACGCCTCGGTTGTTGCATTGTACAAACCCGCGGGTGAGAACTTCAACAACATTCGTCCTCTGTTTGCCGGTTGGACGTAAATCGTCTCGAGTGCCGGTTTTCGGATGAGCCATGTTCGTTCTACCGTATTGACGGTCAGGGGTCCAATGAAGCCGTAAAAATTCTGGGCGTGTGGCACGTATGGTTCGGATTTTTCGTGAATCGTTTCAAATTCGGATCCAACGTAAGTGTAATACAGTAATCTTGATGGTTTGTCTTCCCATCCCGAGAAAATAGAGTCTATGCCTTCCACGTCAACCAAGTCAAATCCCCACCCCTCTCCTGGGACAGCGTCGTTGCGGAGAAACTGATCCCGCTTTCTCTCAAGTTCGTCCCATACCCGCTTAATCTGATGGTAAGCGGCGGGTTCCGGGTCCACTTGCGGAGCAGTATCGACTGCGGTGAGGATCATATTTGGGTAGACGAGCACCAAGAATCCCCAGACGAACATTGAGAGAATGAGTGCTGTGCTGGTTCGCCGTGTGATTGCAGAAATCAGCATGCCGATGAGGTAGAACAGCGACAGATAGATGAGCGACGTAAGAACGATCCCACCGATACGCAGAAAATCATCAGTGCTCAGCGAAACCGTAGCGAATGTCGTCAGCAAAATGAGCATCAGGAGCAGACTCATCAGCAACGGCACGAGCAAGCACACCATCGCACCGATATATTTAGCGAACAGGATGGACCCGCGTCTCACGGGATGGGATAGCACCAAGCGTAGCGTGCCACGTTCATATTCTCCGGCGATAGCATCATAGGCGAAAGTGAGTGCCAGCAGGCTGAGGATCCCTTGAAAAATGAGGACGATGTCAATTGAAGTGAAGATATTGAAATATGAATTATCCGCCGCGTGCTTATTGGCATCCCAAATTGTCGGCGTAAAAATGTGAGAAACCTGAATTTCGTTCCCCAATCGCTTATCTAAACCCGTGTTGAAAATACTCAATGGGTTCGGTGGTCGGTCAACGATTATCTTTCCCCAGAAACTAAGCATTCCATCTGAATAGGTTTTGCTCTCCAAGCGGAGTTCCTGCCGGTGGGTTTTGACAGCGGTGTTATAGTCTGTCAACCGCCCTTCATAATCCTTGATGAGTACAACGGTATTCGCAACGACCAGCAACAGCATAATCACGACAGCTGCCGCAAATCGGAATGCCATGAGATTGTCGAGGAGTTCTCTCCGAATGAGCGTTAGAAACATCGCGTTATCACCTAAAGCCCTTTTTTGCTTCGTCCTCAGGAAACATTTCGGCGATCAGTTTCCATTGAGGACAATAAACCTTCAAGTCGAAATCAAGAGTTCTTAATCTGCCTGTAAACGCTTTCGCGCCCGATGGAGTTGGCTCCTAATCGTGTTCATTGATATACCTAAGAATTTGCCAATTTCCTTTATTGTCATTTCACCAAAATAGTAGAGTGTCATCACCGTGCGTTCACTCTCCGGCAGTTTTTTCAGAAGCCTTTCGACGATTTCACAACGACGTTCGGTCGCCTCTAACTCGCGCTGCTCCGATACATAACGTTCATAAGTTAAATTATCTATTACCTTCACAGATGTGTCTGCCAGCGATTGCATCATAGGTTTTTGTTTCCGCAGCCAAGCAATACAAAGCCGATTCGCAATGACATAGAGCCATCCAGCAAATTGATTGGGATCCCTAAGGGTCGAAAGTTTTTGATATGCTTGGAGGAAGGCATCTTGTGTAATCTCTTCAGCATAGTGAAAATCGCCGACCTTCCGCCACGCAAAGGCGTGAACGCTTTTTTGATACTTTTGGACTAAAGTGTTGAA
>JAPOOP010000090.1 GCA_026713385.1 Candidatus Poribacteria bacterium
CCCGCCGTTACATCCTCAACAGGTGCTTCAACCGTGGTAGGTGCCTCGCCACGTACGACGAGTTGGTATTCTTCACCCCTTTTCTCAATTAGAATTGCTTTCGTTGTCGTGCTACCACAATCAGTAGCAAGAATAGAGCGGATGTCCTCCGCTGGTTTGTTCATGCACTCGATCTCCTGTCTTCAGATTATGTATGCGTTATCGGAGCATCGCGACTGAAAGTCGCTCCTACAAATTGGCTGTCAGCGGTCAGCAGTCAGTAAGATCGCGAGTGAAACTCGCTCCTACAGACCTGCAGATTAATAGCCTAATTGCTGCAGATACTCTCGGTTCACCGTCATGCGTTCGAGATCCGAACGTTCTTCAACCTGTCCAGGACACGCCGTAACCCACCGGTCATAGTTGAGTTCCTCCAGTGTTGACATGATTCCGGGAAAATCCATGACAGTACCGGCACCGACATCTACCCAACCGACATCGTAAGGCGTGTCATCATCGCCGCCGGTTACGCTGCAATAATCCTGCAGGTGAACGTAGACGAGGACATCACTATAGCGTCGAATGGATTCAATCGGATCGTACCCCCAGAGTGCAGAGTGCGATACATCTATACACAATTTACACTTTCGTAGGAGACTCATATATTTTGCCCAATCGTCGATCGAGTCCACTGTCGTGTTGGTATGAATATGATAACAGACCTCCAAACCGTACTGTGCGGCGTATTCTGCCCACGCTTCGGAAACATCAGCAAGTGCGGCGAGATCGGAATTATTCACTGGACGGTCTTGGGGTTTTCCTGCCCCCATGAACATGAAACAATCGGCTTCAACTTCTGCGGCAAAGTCAATACGCCGTTTGTTGAGTTCCATCTGTTCTGTGTTTTGGTCGATCGGTAGTCCGCGTGCTGTTACGGCGGCGATAGGTAGATCGGTATTGTTGCATACTTGTCGGATATGTTGAGGCGTGCCTACCCAGTCCAAGGACTGCCGCATCTCCCAACCGTCCCATCCTGCATCCTTCAGTTGCGTCAACAATTCCTCAAAATCTGGTGTCTGCCAGCGTAATGTACTATATCCAAATTTGAAACCCATGCTGTTTCCTCCTATTTTGGGTATCGGAAACCATCGTCTGTCGGTTATCGGTTGCCAGCAGTTTTGAGAAGTTGTAAAGTGTGCTAAAGTCGAGAAGTTGTAAAGTTTATCCGAACTTGCGAAATTTACGGACTTGCCAACTTTCTACTGACCGCTGAGTACTGATCGCTGATGGCTATTTAAAATATTATACCACATTTTCAAAAAAATCTATTGCTATATAACAGATGGTTTTGTTAAACTATATCCGTTAAACTTAGGGATTTTCCGTAATTACCCATTTTAAGGAGAAAACATGGATAAAGTGAAACTCGGTTTTATCGGAACCGGTGGTATGGCGAGCGCGCACATGCGCAACCTCAAAGACGACTTTGAGGACGTTGAATTTTGTGCAATGTGTGACATCTCGGAAGACCGAGCAAAACAGCGTGCCGAAGAATTTGGCGGCAACGCTTACAGCGACTACCGTGCCATGTACGACAAAGAGGACTTGGACGCGGTTTATATCTGTACACCGCCTTTTGCACACGGCGAACAGGAACGCATTGCTTGTGAAAAAGGCATCGCGATGTTTATTGAAAAGCCGATTCATTCCGAATTAGAACCGGCGATTATCATTAATGAATACATTGAACAGAGCGGCGTGATTACGAGTGTTGGTTATCATTGGCGCTACGGTGGTAATGCCCAGAATGCGAAAGCGATGCTTGAAGAACAACCGCAAATTCTCGGCGCACTCGGATATTGGATGGGTGGGATGCCCGGTACACCGTGGTGGCGCGTCCGCGCAGAATCCGGCGGGCAGCACGTCGAACAGACAACACACATCTTCGATTTGGCGCGGTTCCTCGTCGGTAGCGATGGAAAGACCGTCCACGGCGTTGCCGCGAGCGGTAGTATGGCGCATATTGAGAACTATGACATAGATGACATCAGCATGGTGAACATCGAATTCAAGAACGGTGCTGTTGCGAACATCGTCTCGGCTTGTGCGATGGAGGGTTTCAATCGCGTAAACCTTGAAGTCTTCACACGCGGTCTTGTTGTCACTGTCGGTGGTTCAAACGAAGTGAACCGAGGCGGAGAGACAGAACCGCTCTCGAACGACGGTGGAGCGGACAGGGATCGCGTCTTTATTGATGCCGTAAAGAGTGGGGACTCCTCCAAAATTCTATCACCTTACAGCGACGCATTAGAGACACTCCGTATCATGCTCGCCGCGAGTACTTCCTTCCGCACAGGTAAGGCGATAGACCTGTAGAAAATAGTAGGCACATACGTGTCGTTACGGCACGATGGAGCGTGCCTACTCCTTTATGTTACGGCACGACAGAACGTGCCTATACCTCAAAGAAAGAGAGAATTATGCCAATTAATCAATCCATCTGTTTTGGCGGTTTCAGCCGTGGTAGAGATCCAATAGATGTCATCAAGAAAGCCGCTGAAATCGGTTATAAATCCATTGAAATGTTGCCCGCAGAATATTGGTCGGTCGTTCAGGACCACGGGATGCGCGTCGCGATTATCGTAGGACACGCCTCACTTCCGTCCGGATTAAACGATCCAAGCAACCACGACCGGATTGAAGATGAAATCCTCAAGAACATTGACATCGCGGCGGAAAACGACATTCCCGGACTCATCTGTTTCTCTGGAAACCGA
>JAPOOP010000200.1 GCA_026713385.1 Candidatus Poribacteria bacterium
ACCATCCGTTTCATCCAGATGTCGCATCAGACAAACGTGAGACGACATAAGTTGAAACGGTTACTGCTTCTACTAATGCGTATTCTGATGTTGGCACTACTCGGCTTTGCGTTTGCGCGACCGTTCTTTGCCGAAGCACCAGTCATTGCGCAGAAAACAGGTGGAAAACGAAACGCAATTGTTATTCTGGATACCTCCTATAGTATGCAATATGAGAAGGTATTCGAGAACGCAAAAAAAGAGGGTATCGAAATTCTTGATGGTCTTGATGCAACCGATGCCGCGGGGCTTATTCTTTCTTCGGACAATGCCCGTGTCGTCGCACCACTCGGTTCCGAGCTCTCGCAC
The DNA here is from genome assembly GCA_026713385.1 of Candidatus Poribacteria bacterium. Taxonomy (GTDB): domain Bacteria; phylum Poribacteria; class WGA-4E; order WGA-4E; family WGA-3G; genus WGA-3G. The sequence continues at coordinate 349 of JAPOOP010000200.1, forward strand.
ATTAGGGTTGCTTTGAACGATGCAGGAGCTACTTATAAACCTACAGATTATTTAGATGCCCTGCAAACCGCTGACGAAATACTTGCGTCTATTCCTATCGGTGAGAAACAGATTTATGTGATTGCGGATATGCAAAAGCGGGGATGGGAGAATTTCATTGAAACCGACAAACTCAACCCTGATGTCCAAATTCAATTTATTGATGTCCAGCCCGAACAATCGCGCAATTTCTCGATAACAGACCTCAGTGTGCCGCCTGTTATACTGAAGGAGCAGAAAGCATCATATCTGGTCGCACGCGTCCGTAATTTCAGCGATGAGGCTGTTGAGAATCTACCGGTTCGTCTGTTCGTAGATGGAAATATGATGCACACTGTCCAGCTTGACATTGAATCGGACGACATCGCAGATGCTGTCTTCAGAATTGCCAATTTTGATGGATGGCAAAACGATGCGACGCATACAGGTTGGGTTGAGTTACCTGAAGATGCCCTTGCGGTTGACAATAAACGCTATTTCACTTTACAAAGTCTACGCTCAATCAAGGTTCATGCGGTCAGGGACAAACCACGGACGCAAAGTCCCCTTCAACATCTTCATGGACAGAGGATGGAAACGTTTTTCATGAAAATGGCACTCACAGTAGGAAGTGAGGCAGTGCCTATTGATTTTACCGAATCGAGTTCGGTGCCGAGTGAGGCAGCACTCGATCGTACCGATGTTCTGGTGCTTGCCAATATAGCACAACTCTCTTCCGACGAAGCTGGACGCGTATCAGGTTACGTTGCTTCAGGCGGTGGATTGATTGTGACAGTGGGTGATAATATAGACGCTGATGTCTATGAGCAGCGTCTTGGTGGTGAGACGGGTTTGATGCCTTGTAACTTCGTTCGACCCGTTGGTGATGCTTTTGATCGTCAGCAGTTCCGCGTCCTTGCGGCGGTGAAGTACGAACACCCGATTTTCGTTCCGTTCAAGGAACCGAACCATGGTGATTTTGGTAAGGCACGGTTTTATAGAATTTATCAGGCAGTACCGACGGCAAATGCTACCGTCATCGCTTCTTATGACGATGGTAGTCCGGCACTCTTTGAAAAGCCTTACGGAAACTTAGGGCGTGTGCTCTGCTTTACCTCAACGATAGACCGAGAATGGAACGATTTACCGATTCGCGCTGTTTATCTGCCTTTCCTGCATGAATCTATTAAGTATCTTGCACTGAAAGACGTAGAAACCATGCCCGATTACCGCGTCGGAGACTATATAGAACTAAAGGGTTCCCAAACAGCGAGTGAGAACATAACGGCGAGCAGAGAGATCGCTATCTTCAATCCAAATAACGTTGAAACGCGCTTCGGAGAAAATAAAGATATTACGTCTGCAGCAGAGGGGACTTCACAAGATAGTATCTTATATACAGACACGTCCATACCGGGTATCTATTCAATTCATAGGTCTGGCACAGAAGTTACGGATTACTTTGTCGTCAATGTCGATACCACTGAGTCCGATCTTGCGGCGCGCGATGTTGAGGAGCTTACAAGTATGCTGAAAGGCGCAGCGGATGAATTAGTCGAAGATAAACCTACGGCTGAGCTCGTGGCGCAATACAATGAAGATGTAGAGAGGAATCAAAACGTATGGATCTATCTCATGTTAGCAGTTTTCGCTTTAGCAATAACAGAGATGTTCCTCGCCAACCGTCTTTAAAATTGGTTATTGGTTCGTTCCGATACGCTATTCTCACTGCGAAGCAAACTGACAAACGATATCCTCTTAACCGAAGACCGACTACCGAACCGAAAACCATAATGCGATAGGAGCAATAGATTAAAAAAATGAACTTTGCACCGAGTGCACCGATTGAAGTTCCACAAGTTGTGTCCGAGGAGCATGTCCAATTTTTTGTCGACAACGGGTATCTTGTTGTCCCAGATCTGCTTTCTCTGGATGAGATAGAGGAATTACGGCAGGACACTGTTACGCTTGCCAAAGGTGGGCACCCATGCGACAGTCTCCAACCGCTTCCTGAAGATGTCAGCGATGATGAAGCCATTGGACGTATCCTTTGCATTCATCAACCACATTTCGTCAGTCCTGTTATAGAGCAGTACGTCAAACACCCGAAAATCTGTGGTATCCTGAGTCAGATAACTGCGGCACATTTACCCTACTGGGACGGAAGTGTCAAGTGTATGCAGTCGATGCTCTTTGTAAAACCGCCCAATTTTCAAGGGCAAGCATGGCATCAGGACGAATTTTATATTCCGACCCGCGATCGCTCTTTGATTGGCGCGTGGACTGCAATGGACGATGCCACCATAGAAAATGGATGTTTATGGGTCCTTCCCGGCTCGCATCGCCGGGGCTATCTCTATCCGCAGAGATACCACGAGAACCCAGATGAGTTCGATTTTGCTTGGGAGAGTTACGGTTTTGATGACACAGATGAGGTGCCCGTTGAAGTTACAACCGGCACATTAGTGTTTTTTAACGGTTATCTACTCCACCGCTCTCGTAAAAACTGTGGAGATACATACCGTAGGGTTTTGGTGAACCATTACTGCAATTCATGGTCGTTGTTGCCTTGGTCGATTCAAGACGGAGAACATCCCGCAAGTGCTGATCGCCGATGTATCATTCCTGTCTCTGGGGTTGATCCTTATGCGTGGAAAGGTTACGATGCACCGACTAAGAACGTTTCCCTGCGAACCTGCAAAGCCGTTGAGCAAATGGAGGCATCGGATGCAGACTGAACTTTTTTCTGATCTCAGGCAAGCGTTAGAGACGATGCTCTCGCGGATCGAGACTGGCGAAGATATATTGGAACAGTTGGAACAAATTGACGCGCTGCATCAGGAACTCGCGCCGGCGGCAACTCCAAAAAATTTGCTGCACTATCTTGAGCGGAAAAGTTATACAAAAGCGTTAGCGTTACTCGAAACCTTAGAATAGCCATCAGCGGTCAGCATCAGCCAAAAATCGTTATGGCAATTGCAATCGTTAGCAACTGCCCCACGCTCTACTGGTTGCTGATAGCCAATAAAAATAGGGAAGAGAAATATGACAAGAGAGGATGGACGCAGACCTGATGAACTGCGTCCCGTCACAATCAAACGACACTATATTAAACATGCCGAAGGCTCTGTGCTCGTTGCGACAGGGGACACCCGTATTATATGCACTGCCTCTGTGATTGACCAGCAGCCGCGTTTCATGCGCGAGCAGCGTATCAAAGGTAAGGGATGGGTAACGGCGGAGTATTCCATGTTACCTCGCTCTACTTCTGAACGGATGCAACGTGAGATAACCCGTGGCGGTGTCAGTGGTAGAACGCAGGAAATTCAACGCCTCATCGGTCGTTCCTTGCGTGCCGCTGTAGATTTATATGCCTTGGAAGAACAGACAGTTTGGGTTGATTGTGATGTCATTCAAGCTGATGGTGGAACACGCACCGCATCCATTACTGGTGCCTTTATTGCACTCTGGGATGCCTGCCAAAGGCTCGTTAAAAACAGAAGAATTAAAAGTTTTCCTATTACCGACAACATTGCCGCCACAAGTGTTGGACTTGTCAAGGGTGAACCGATGTTAGACCTCTGCTACACGGAAGACTCATCGGCGGATGTTGATATGAATATCGTTATGACAGGGAGCGGAGAATTTATAGAGATACAAGGCACCGCAGAAGAAAAGCCTTTTTCGCGTGCTGATTATGACCAAATGCTGGATTTCGCCGTTGTGGGTATACAACAACTCATCCGGCTCCAGAATCGGATGATGTTGGAGAATTTAGATGAAGCTCATATTGGCGACGCGTAACCAAGGCAAAGTGAGAGAACTCACAAACATGCTTTGCGGTGAAGCGGGTTCTAAGCAACAAATCGAAGTTATCTCTTTGGAAAGTTACCCAGATGCCCCAGAGGTCGTTGAGGATGGGAACACATATATGGAGAATGCGATTAAAAAAGCATCTGTTATTGCTGAGTATACATCCCACCTCACCCTCGCTGACGATGCTGGGCTGGAGGTAGATGCTCTCGACGGTGCGCCAGGTATTAACTCGAAACGCTGGGCAGGCGAAGACGCAACGGATGACATCCGAATTGCGAAACTCCTACAAGCACTTGAAGGTGCTACCAATCGACGGGCAAGGTTTATCGCTGCAATTGCGGTGGTACATCCGAACTCCGAACCGAAAGGCGTTCTCGGTGTTTGTGAGGGACACATTAGGTGCGATCCGGCGGGAGAGAGCGGCTTCGGTTATGATCCCGTATTTGTACCTGACGGATATAATCAGACTTTCGCAGAATTAGGGGAAGAAATAAAAAACCGAATTAGTCACAGAGCAAAGGCGTTGGAACAGGCAATCGCTCTGCTTGGTCCGTATACGTTATAATTTTGTAATATTTATTCTTTAGATTTTATTGGTTGCTATTCAAGCACCCCATATTTGGCGCAGTATTACGTTAATAATTTACATTTAAATAATTGAGGAGAAAATGGCAGCACTTAACAATTTACGCAATGGGTTGGTTATCCGACTCAACGATACGATTTACACCATAGTTAACTGTGAGCACGTCAAGCCAGGGAAAGGTGGTGCCTTCGCACGGACCAAAATCAAACGTGTTTCCGACGGTGCCGTCTTGGACAGAACGTTCCGTTCTAACGAAAATATCGAAACCGTCAGGCTCATGGACCACCAGATGCAGTATATGTACCGTGATGGTGACGTATTGTGGTTTATGGATAATGAATCATTTGAACAACACACGCTCCCTATGGATCTCATTGGAGAGGACTTGAAATACCTAAAGGAGGGTGAAACTGTAACCGTCAAAATGGAAGAGACGGTACCACTTGCCGTTGAACTTCCGAACTTCGTTGAGCTTCAGATTGTTGAAACCGATCCCGGGTTACGAGGTGATACTGTCAGCGGTGGTTCAAAGCGTGCCACGCTTGAAACGGGTGGTGTCGTTAATGTTCCTTTGTTTGTTCAGAACGAAACGCGCATCAAAGTTGACACGCGCACCGGAAAATATGTAGAAAGGATATAGTAGCAATCAGCCGTCAGCCGTCAGCCGTCAGTTACCGTCGGCAACTGGATAACCTTCTCGCAGAAGTTAAAACGTCGCCAAGGTCCCTGATGGCTGAAAGCCGATAGCCGACTGCGAAAAAAGAAATGCGTCAAAACAGATCCAAGGATAAGTCTCAATCTGCTGAACATAACTACAGTGATGTCTTAGAAATTGTTGAACAGTTGGCGGAAATTCTTGACCGAACGGACCTTTCGGAAGTCCGAATCCGGGATAACGAATTTGAGATACAGGTTTCAAGGCATCGCGGGAATCCCCCCGGATATGAACAGCCCGCGCTACCATCAGCAGAGACGAGCGTAGCAGTGGGCGCGCCGCAGCTCCCTGTAGAGAACCCAGATAAGGACAGCGGTGCTGAAGCAAATAGTGCGTTCATCAGTGCACCGATGCCCTCGCGCTTCTACCGTTCCCCCGCACCTGATGAGCCACCCTTTGTAAAAGTCGGGGATATAGTTGCCACGGGTGAACCCGTGGCTGTCCTGGAAGTCATGAAAACTTACAATCCCGTGGAAGCTCCGTTTAACTGTGAGATCGTAGAGATTCTCGCTGAAGATGGCGAGGCGGTTGAATACGCACAACCGTTGTTCCAAGTGAAGCAAGTTATTTAACTATGCTCCCTTGGGTATCGCTCGACTACGTTTCGCGATGATTTTGGGTTAATTTCAACAGTCTTTGAGAATCATACATCTCCTCAGTCGCGTCGGACTTCACTCGAAACCGAGGTCCCCGTCCGTTACTGGGGAGGGTCCAGGAATGTAATGGAGCAGTTTAACCATCAACTTAACTCCGTTATGAATGTTAAAATACGGGTTGATGGTTAACAGATTTAATCTTAAAAAAACATGATAAAAAAAATCCTTATAGCAAATCGTGGTGAGATCGCTGTCCGCATCATCCGTGCATGCAAAGACATGGGGATTAAGACGGTAGCGATATACTCAACTGCTGATGAAGATGCACTACACGTTAAACACGCTGACGAGGCATACTGTATTGGTCCACCGCCATCAACTGAAAGTTATCTCAAATACTCCAATATTATCACAGTTGCAGATTATGCGAATGTCAACGCAATCCACCCTGGAGCCGGCTTTCTGGCTGAGGATGCCCAATTTGCAGAAATTTGTGAGGCACACCAAATAAAATTTATCGGACCCTCAATCACAGACATCGCTACGATGGGGGACAAAGTGAAGGCACGCGAAACTGTGGCAAAAGCGGGACTGAAACTTGTACCCGGCAGCCAGGGCGGTAGGCGTAAAAATAGTAAAAAAGGAACAGTTGACACCGCCGAGGATGCCGCACAACTCGCTGAGAAAATCGGGTATCCTATCGGAATCAAAGCTGTGGCAGGTGGCGGTGGTCGTGGCATCCGAATCGCCGAAAATCAGCCGAGCCTATTTAATCTTTTTCACACCGCGAAGGCTGAGGGTGAGGCGGCTTTTGGTAATGGGGATGTCTATATTGAAAAATGGATTGAAGAAGCACGACATATTGAAGTCCAAATCCTTGGCGATATCCACGGCAACGTTGTCCATTTAGGGGAACGGGAGTGCTCTATCCAGCGTAAACAACAGAAACTCTTGGAAGAAGCACCTGCCGCCTCGATTCCATCTAAACTTCGTAACGAGATCTGTAAAGCCGCCGCAAAAGCCGCAAAAGCGATCGGCTACACAAATGCTGGGACCGTTGAATTTGTAGTCGATAAAGATGATAATTACTATTTCTTAGAGATGAATACACGGATTCAGGTTGAGCATACTGTCACTGAGAGTATCACCGGTATTGATCTTATCAAAGAACAAATTCGACTCGCAATGGGGGATCAACTCGGATATAACCAATCCGATGTTCAGATTCAGGGACACGCGATTGAATGCAGAATTAATGCCGAGGATCCAGCAAATCAGTTCATGCCTTCACCAGGACTTGTCACAACCTATCATCCTCCGGGTGGCATCGGTATTCGTGTTGATGGGTATCTCTACACCGGGTATACTGTCCCTTCGCACTACGATTCACTTGTGGCGAAACTCATCGCGACTGGCGCGGATCGGGAAGAGGCGATTGCACGGTTGAAACGCGCATTGTCTGAATTTAAAATTGACGGCATAAAGACTACGATTCCACTCTTCCAGAATATCCTCAACGATGAACGCTTTCGCAACGGAACTATTTTTACCAATTTCTTGGAAACATGAAAAATAGCCATAAGCCATCAGCCGTCAGCAACCAGTTAAAGAGGGTTCTGATTAAATCAAACATCTCTTTACTGATAACCGAAAGCCGAAAGCCAAAAGCCATTCTCGCGCTGGCAATTTCTATGCTGTCGATTTCCATGACGTTAAACGCGGCGACTTTTGTTGATGTTACAAATGAAGCCGGCATCCGTTTTCAACATTCAAGCGGAACCCGTTCCAGCCTACTCCCAGAAGACATGGGCTCCGGTGCAGGCTTTGCCGATATAGACAACGACGGAGACATCGACCTCTACATTGTCAACATCCCCGGTCCCTTTACACAAAATGGAGACAGTAATAAGGGAAACGCCAATGCCCTCTATCGTAACAACGGTGACGGCACTTTTACGGACATCACGCGTGCCGCGGGTGTCGGGCATCAAGGCTACGGCATGGGGTGCGTCTTCGCGGATTACGATGGTGATGCTGACCTCGACCTTTACCTAACCAACTACGGCAAAAATGTCCTCTATCGGAACAACGGTAACGCCACCTTTACGGATGTGACGGAAACTGCCGGTGTCGGTTGCGAATTCTGGAGCACAGGTGCCGCCTTCGCAGATGTAGATGGCGACACCGATTTGGATCTCTACGTTTGCAACTATGTCACCTATGATTTAGAGCAGTTGGAACAGATGAAGGAAGAGTCCCTACAATCTGGGAAACCTGTGCCGAGTGCCCTGAATCCGCATGTCTTTGAACCCCAAGATAACATCTTCTATCGGAACAACGGTGATGGCACTTTTACGGATGCAACCGATGAAACAGGGATCGCTGCAGTCGGTGGTAGAAGTATGCAAGCCATCTTTAGCGATTTTGATAACGATAACGATCTGGACCTCTATGTTGCAAATGATACCTCTACGAACCATATTTATCGCAACGATGGAGGTGGCGCGTTCACGGATGTCAGTGCCGAATCGTGGGCAGCAGATTTTCGCGGCTCTATGGGACTCACTGCTGGTGACTACGACGCTGATGGGGATATCGATCTCTTTATGAGCCATTGGGTGGACGAAGAAAACGCCCTCTACAGAAATTTGTTTGCAGAGGATGGCGCGACTGAACAGATCCGGTTCGTAGATGAATCCTACACTGCTCTGCTTGCTGAAGAGAGCATTAAACAGATCGGATGGGGCACCACCTTCTTTGACTATGACAACGATGGTGATTTGGATATTTTTGTGACGAACGGCAGCACTTTTCAAGAACTTCGACGACCAGAGGTGCTTATCCCCCAGGCTGATATGTTGTTCCGAAACGATGGAGATGAGACATTCACGAATGTGAGTCAGGAGACAGGAATTGCGTCCCTCCCCATCCGAGTCGGTCGCGGCGCAACATTTGGAGACTATGATAACGACGGCGATGTCGATATTTTCATTGTCAATAACCATGCCCCACCGACCCTGTTACGTAATGAGGGCGGAAACCGTAACAATTGGCTGCAGATCAAACTTGTTGGAACGGGCAGAAACCGTGATGCTATCGGCGCGAAAATTCGAGTGAAAACAGCGGATCGGACACAGGTCAGAGAAATTTACGCAGGTGATAGTTACATGTCCTTTAGCAGTCTCATCGCGGAATTTGGCGTGGGGAACGCTACACAGATTGAGACGTTACAGGTCACTTGGCAGAACGGAGAAACGCAGAAACTTCATAATGTCCCAGTAAACCAGCGAATCCGAGTCCCGCAACAACCATCAAATTAGATTTCTTTTTGAAGGCACAGCAAGCTTGTGTTAGTTGAATATAGGTGGATTGGAAATGAAAACTGTTAGAAAAAGAAACATCTTTAAAGATATCTCAAATATCCTTTACGCCCTGCTTACTGGTATGTTTTTATGCTGTCTTACTGGTTGTGGGGACCATCCTACTATCAAGCGCGGTAAACAACTCGCCGCAAGCGGCGACACCGATGCAGCAATAAAGGCATTCGAGAAGGGAATTGATTACGATTCCGCGAGACCTGAAGCCTTTTATCAAATTGGCTTGATTTATCTGGAGATGGTAGATAAGAACCCGAGTGGAACGGAATATAGAAAAGATGCAATAGAGGCCCTTGATCATGCACTCGACATGGCTCCCCGAAAAGCACCCAAGCGGGCCGAAATCAGACTCACACTCGGAACGCTCTATTGGCTCGACAATCAGCGACCCAGCGCGCTGCGCGAATTTCATAAGCTCCTAGACGCATCACCGCCTCGCGATGTTATCTTAAAGTTAGCAGGCTTCACAGGGGATGCTTACCACGTCCAGCGGATTCGCACCGAAGGCAGTGATGATTACGAGCAAACCTTCACTGAAAAAGGAGATATGATGACGTTTACTGCTAAGTATACCGACGATTATAGTCCCGCAATTTCACCCGATGGAAAATGGCTCGCCTTCGCTTCAAATCGTCTTCAGAACGCTGAGTTGTATCTCATGGATCTCACAACTCGCACCCTCCAGCAACTCACGCATACCGACGAACTTGATGAGTATATGCCTGCTTTCTCACCAGATGGTAAGTCGATCGCCTTCGTTTCAGAACGCACACGTGGGGGTATGATGCTCCCATCTGTCCAAGCAAGTGGTTCCGACCCGAGAACTGCGACGATCTACCTCATGGATGTTGACGGGAGAAATCAACGCCCGCTCATCGATATAGCCGGCGCGCAACGCGCGCCTGTCTTTTCACCTGACGGGCAAAAAATCGCATTTGAATCCAAAGCACCGATGCAGGAAACCGAGAGCGAACCCGGAAGCACTGAGAATAATGATACCTTAGAAATCTACGTCATTCATATTGATGGCACAAACAAGAAGCAACTCACGCATAACGATGTGGACGATGGACACCCAACGTGGACACCCAATGGGAAGCAGATCGCCTTCACTGGAATGGTAGACGACATCTACCACATTTTCAGTGTTAACGCAGACGGAGGCACCGTCCAGCGATTGACTTATGGAACTACAGGTTCCCACTATCATCCCATTTTCAGTCCGGATGGCAGGCGGATCATCTATGTCTCGAACGCGCATAACCATTATACACTCTGGATGATGGATACCGATGGCAGAAACAAAACCCAACTCACGAACCACATCGGGGCGCATTTTGAACCGAGTCTCTCAACGGATGGAAGGACGCTTGTATTCAGTTCTGACCGTTCGGATCACATGCGGATCTATCTCATGGATTTGACACAACCTGTTCAACAGGAAGAATTGAAGGCGAGATTAGCAGGCTTTTAGGAGACCCCTCGCGTGCCAAGAGTTATAGACGGATTTTTAACTTTTATAGTAGATTCTAAAAATAAGTTTACACTTGTAGCATAGGCTGTTAGCCTGTGCCTCCGTGAGACGCACATTTACAAGTTCACATAACGATGTGAAGGCTGTTTTGTATGGAAACCATGAATATTAAATCAAAGACGATATTCACGGGTGACAATTTACCTATAATGCGCGGGATAAATAGTGAATCAGTAGATTTAATCTACCTTGATCCACCTTTTAATAGCAATGCGAATTACGCAGCACCTATAGGTTCAGAGGCTGCTGGTGCGGAATTCAAAGATACGTGGACACTTTCAGACGTAGACAACGCATGGCTTGATCTAATTGAGATGAAATATCCTGCTCTGAACCGAGTTATCCATGCTGCAATGACGAACAGCGACAAATCTTATCTCATTTACATGGCGGTTCGGTTCCTGGAGATGCACCGCATTCTGAAAGACACGGGTAGCATTTACCTACATTGCGATCCCACAATGAGCCATTATTTGAAGTTGGTTATGGATACAATTTTTGGTAAACAGCACTTTCAAAATGAAATTATATGGTGTTATGAAAGAGGATCACGAAGAAAAAGTCAATTTGGTCGTAAACATGACGTGATTTTCTTTTATTCAAAGACTAAAAATTATGTTTTTGATTCCGATGCAGTTAGGATAGAGCGTCGGAAAACACACATGAAAGTTGAAACGGATTTAGAAGGTCGCACATGGCAAGTTAAGAAGGATGCAAAATCAGGAAAAGTCTATCGTTATCCAACCGATGTTGGTGTTCTTTGTCCTGATTGGTGGATTGGTATTCAGCAATTAAATCGCAATGAAAAAGAGAGGCTTGGCTACCCAACTCAAAAACCGCTTGCGTTGCTTGACCGTATCATCAAAGCATCATCTAACGAAGGCAATGTGGTTTTCGATCCATTTTGCGGGTGCGCCACAACCCTTGTCGCGGCGGATAGGCTCCAACGTGAATGGATCGGTATTGATATATCAGCGAAAGCCGCTGAATTGGTTGTTGAACGTATCAGAGACGATCAGGGATTGTTTGAAGACATTATTGCACGCGACGACATACCCAACCGCACGGATTTAGGCAATATTCCCCGCTATAACGCCCCTGAAAACAAAACCCTGTTATATGGAGAGCAAAGCGGGATTTGTAACGGGTGTGGCACACATTTTCAGAGACAACACCTTGAAGTTGACCATATTATCGCAGAAAATGTTGGCGGAACTGACCATATTGAGAACCTCCAACTGCTCTGTAGTCACTGCAACAGAATTAAAGGTGACCGCGGGCAAGAATATCTGATCTCAAGATTGAACAAAGATTAAACTGTAAAAACTAACCTTAAGCAATTCAAGACCACTTATTGCAAATTATTTCAGGAGGAAAAGAGAATGAATAAACAACAAAAAGGTCCAAGAAGGCATCATTGGAGATCGCAATGGTATTTAGATGGATTTTCTATACCAGATAATCCAGAGCGTTGCCACGCACTTAATGTTGTATCAGGTCAAGGAATATATAATACTCATGTAAAAAATCTGGCTGTCCAAAAGGATTTTTATAGAGTTTCAGATGATTTTTCGGGTATAGAGCCTCAAGTATCACAATTTGATGGTATAACGAGCGACATATTCTCTGAAATTGTTTCAGAAAATCAATCGACATTCAAAAACCAAGCTGAATACGAATACAAAACAGAAATGATGTTGCGTTTTATGGCACACATGATGGCTTTTGATCCTGCCGTAAGAGACAGCATAATTCATGCGGCTAAAATTATAGCACCTGAAGATATTACCGATAAGGACGATGTAGAGCCTATTCCAATGCATATAGCCTTTTACTACGAGTATTTAGGGATTATTAGAAATATGGGAAAAATTGGGTTCAAAGCATTTACTGCAAACGATGACAACTTCTTTATTTGCCCAGATGTCATTAATTTTATAACAACCTATGATAACGAGTTGCACTTATATTTCCCCATACATAAAAACCTATGCTTATACGGCTGTACTTCAAAAGAAGTTTTAGATACGCATAATCCATCTGTCGCAGAAATTAACACAATGCTTCTATCCGAAAGCAGAAATTTTGTATATTTCCCCAGTTGGGATTTAAAAATACATAATGGGATCAGTGAAATTCCGATTAAAGATTTAAAAAACAAAGGGATAGATGAAATGATAGAAATATGGCGACAAAAAAACCCTACTATCATTAACCCTTTAAATACTGACCTAATCTTCCACATAACAGAAAAACACACACCTGATGACGCAAAAAAAGAAGCATCAGACTACATAGAAAAAACAATAAGCGATATGAAATCTGACATATACGCAATGTGCATTGTACATGATGAAAATTACGATGGACGTAGCCCACTAAGTTTAGACAAGTTCATAGAGATCACACGGGAGGTGTCCCAACTTACAAGCGTAAACATTAAACATTTTTTGTCAGAGGGCATGGCAACTGTATTCTTTAGAATGCATAAGTCTAACGACGGCTCAAGCATGACGTTGCGTGTGGCAAAACGAGATGATATTAACACTGCGGAAGATGCCTTAAATGCTCAAATTGTATGTAACATTATGCCGATTGATCAATGGGTAGATGCCGTTGTTACGAGCAGGATATATGACAATGAAGGAGTCCGTATTGCCACAGAAATGGCTGAATCTGTGAAATGTCCGATATATGCAGAACAGGCACACACATTCTTATCAGAATTTGTGTCCCATACGCAGATGGAATTGAATAATATCCGCGACTTAGCAAGGCAGGGTCAGGCAACACCTGACATGAATACCCCATACTCTATGTTATTCATGCCCGAATCCAAAGAGGGTGGTTCAGTAGAAAATTGTAGCATGTCGGATATTGCTAACAAGATTGATTCCCTTATCCAGGCACAGTGGATAGATACTATTACGGATTCTATGAGTTTGAATGAGATATTCCAATCTGATGAATTACTTATACCACATTCTGATAACAATTTATCACTTTTTTCATCTTGGGATGAAAAAGTGGAGAATCTCTGTATTGTTAAAACAATAGGATCGGGAACAACATTTTCTATCTGGTTACATGTTTTTAATTTGTGTCTTAGCACACCAAGATTTTTAGTGTTTGTTGCAATGAAAGAATATTCTACACTTTTAAAAACAATCATAGACGATCTGGAAAAAGTTATCCTCGGATACAAACTTAGTAATTCGATGCCTACTATATCTCTTATAGGCAAACCTTCTCGTCCAGAAGGAATAAGATTTCCAAACGGTTCAGAAATAAAATTTCTTGGATTAAGGAGTAAAAAAACAGTACAAAAAGTAGAAAAGGAATCGCCTCAACTATTCTGGCTTAGTGATGATTCTGTGTATAACTATTTTGATTTCGATAGGTGGAATCCAATTCATAGGATTTTGCTATCACAAAACAAACAATGCCAGATAATATTTGAAACATATGCTAAATCGCCTCAGTATTGGATTTACAAATTGTTTCACTCACACGAACCGGGAATTCTTGATTTGCATGAAGGTAGAGATATTGCAATAAGTGATACTATAGAAAAATGCGGTTCAATGATGTGGTTAACTTTTAAGTTAGAGGATAACCCAGTCATGGTTCAGTTTTATGACGAAAGAGAAAGAAAAGACATTGCGATAAAACTGCTTGAGCATATACAAATCGACAAAGCGGAAGAATAGTGATTTCTGCCGAATTTCTTCCGTCAGCAGATTAACTCCCGAATGGGAAAATCCGGTACAGATTAGACCTTCAAAATAGCGCGAAAAACCAGAGAAAATCCTACCTTATACTGTTTGGCACGAGGCGAACTTTTATTACCAAATAAATTCTGATAAGTATGAGGGTATCGCAAGCAGTTAGGGACAGACCTGTTAATTGCCTCACTGCTTGACAACCTCGGAATTCTGTTTGCCTGTGGCAAGATAGGAGTTGAACCTAAAACTACGAAGGCGATAGAAGATTACGCAGACGTAGTGCCTGCTTCAGAGGCGGGGTTGGAAGGATACTGTGATACCGCCTATCGGATAAAATCGGAATTTCAAAAGTATTTTCCAAGTGACGATTATGACCAGTTTGACGAGTAATGGACAACATGATAAAACGTGCTATAAGGAGATATTATGGCAGATAACACACCTTCCAAGTTACGTGTGAGTAGGGCAGAAGCCTCCGAAAAGATACGCAGCCGTATTGATATAGGCAAAGAGCTGCTTAAGACTGAAACACCTCCAATAGAAGAATTTACCAACTTTGAGCGTGTGACAGAAAAATGGGTTCGTTACAACAAAACGCTGTTTCACACTTTATTTGACAAATCCCCGTTGCCACTTACGCATGGAGAAAGGGCAAACCGGTCATTTTACCATCGAGTTACTATGGTAATTCATTGGGTAAGAGCGCATAAGGAAGATATAGCTAATTGGATTCATGATTTGGAAAGCATTTATGAACAATTATTAGATGATTTATACGAAGAATTACCAAAGAACACACAACAGACTTTGGATCATAACACTGCGAATAACGAAAATATGAAAATGTTTATTGCGCATGGTCGTTCACATTTATGGCGAGAATTTAAGGATTTTTTAGTGGAAATATTAGGTCTTGAATATGAAGAATTTGATCGTGTTTCAGCAGCAGGCAAATCTATCAACAATCGTCTCGAAGAAATGTTAGACAAATCGTGTATGGCATTTCTTGTTATGACGGGCGAGGACGCACAAGCCGATGGTTCATTACAGGCACGTCCGAATGTAATTCATGAAATAGGGAAGTGTCAAGAGAAATTTGGCTTTGAACGAGCGATTATTTTACTGGAAAAGGGTTGTAAAAAGTTTAGTAACATGGGCGACATTATATACATCGACTTTGAAAAAGAAAATATAAAGGAAACTTTCGGAGAGATTGTTAGGGTTTTGATACGAGAGTCCATAATTAGAATAGAACTCTGTAATCAGTGATTATGAAGCCTAAAACGACATAATACAATCTGTTATACCAGATTTAACCAATCCCAAAATGGCTTATAGCGTTTGGTTTTAAATAAATTATTAGATTGTCTGAATTTTTGAACCCTCTTTTTCAAGTCTTGTGCGGTTTTCAACGGCACCATGGGTGTCAATTTAGGGATATTTGATAGCGTCCTAACAACGATAGATATAAGGATTGAACACTCCTGAAAATCCTTGAATCTTGGAAATCCTGCTTCAGGCACAGACATAAACATACCGCCCTTACAGGGCTTAGGAGACGGAGTCGACGCATTTCTATAAACATTACGTCCCTACGGGACTAAAGAGGGTTCTGAGGTATTCAAGGATTATGGCTAAAACCCGGCGCAGTTGGGAACTGCACCTACCGGACCTGGGGCTTAAGCGGTTGTTTTTTAAATTGACAGTTATGGTGCGGTTGGAAACTGTACCATAGGTGTCAATTTAGGAAGTTTTTGAGGTATTTTGCAACAACCTCTCTACAAATGCTGCAGAAACACCCAAGCAAAAACCCCTACGGGGCTTGGGTCTGTGAAGTTGCGTTTTTCTATACAGATACCATCCCTACGGGATTCAAGAGGGTTTTGGAGTTTTCAAGGTTTTCGCGTAGAACCCGGTTCGGTTGGGAAACCGAACCTACCGGATCTGGGTCTGCGATGGTTATTTTTTCTAAAATTGACAGTTATAGTGCGGTTGGAAACTGTACCTACCGGGCCTGGGGGGTTCAAAATTGGGCGAAAACACGGAAAACTAAATCACTCTGACTGACCGCTACCTCCGCTTGACTTTCCCCAGTAAATCTGTTATCCTCTGTAACACCTGTGAGAGGGGTTTCTAACCCCCAAATCCTGATTCAGAGCAGAAAACAGATATGCGATCGACCTTTTCTATTTTCCTTATCTTCCTCATCAGTATCGGATGCAATACGGATGCACCGCAGCGTGGTGTGAATCCGCAAGTCATGGCACACTATCAGAAAGGCATAGACGCGCTGGACATGAATGACTTCGCTGAAGCGGAAAAAGCGTTTCAGGCGTGCCTGCAGATTAATGCCAATGCCCACGATGCACACATGTTGCTCGCACGGACTTATGTTAGACAGCAGAAATGGGTACTTGCCGAAGAGACGCTACAGACGCTGATAGGGAGGCTTAAGGATATCGGGGTTAGAAACCCCTCCCACAAGGAGCAACTTTCAAAGGCTTACCTAACGTTAGCACAGGTTTTCAGTTATCAACAGCGCTTCTCTGATTCTACGACTGCGCTCACCAATGCCTTGGAGGTGAACCCTGACGATACCGAGGCACGTATCAGACTCGGTTACTTCTTAGGCGCGCCACAACAGATGCTTGTCCCGGATCTTTCTGCATCTAAAAGACAGTTTGAAAAGGTACTGGAACTCGAACCGAACAATCTGGAGGCGATGCTCCAACTCGGTTTAGCCGAATTCCGACTCGGTGAAGCCGACAAAGCCGCTGAACGGTTTGAAAATATTATCCAAAATTATCGTCGGCATTCGGGTGCGTACTACTACCTCGGCGTTTATCATCTCCGGCACGGCGCGCCTGAAAAAGCCGTTGAGAATTTCAAGGAATCGCTCCGTCTCAAACCGCGTGATCCCGAAACCTTATGGAACTTGTGGACAGCGTATAGTCAACTCGGTGGTTATCCAGAGGAATTGCCAGAGGAATTTAAAATCCAAAGGGAATGGAAGCAGGAGGGAAGGGTGGAAGCAGAAGGGAAAGGTGGAAGTCCAGTCTTCCAATCTTCCAATCTTCCATCCAAAAGCCAATTCACTGACATTGCCCCCGGTCTAAAGATGGACAAAGTCGATGGTGGGCGCGGTAGTGCCTGGGGGGACTATGATAACGATGGAGATTTAGACATCGTTGCTGTCGGCACGTATCAACCACACGCGCTCTTTCGCAATAACGGCGATGGCACGTTCACGAACACTGCAGATGAAGCAGGCATTGCTGATCCGAGAGGCGGTTGGGGTTCACTTTTCGCCGATTATGATAACGATGGCTATTCGGATCTCTACATCACGCGTGGTGGTTGGTCGGGTGCGGCAGAGAACACACTCTATCACAACAACGGCGATGGCACGTTCACTGATGTCACACACACTGCGGGTGTTGCGGATCCACAAAGTAGTTTTTGTGCGGCTTGGGCGGATTATGACAACGATGGCTACCTCGATCTCTATATTGCGGACGGTGTCATCGGTGATGGTGCGGCGAATGTCTTATATCGTAACAATGGCGATGGAACGTTCACGAATACAGCAGAAGCCGCAGGGGTCGCAGATACGGGCAACTCTCTTGGAACGGCCTGGGGGGATTACGATAAGGATGGACATATCGACCTGCATGTCGTCAACTACGGACAATCCAATGTGCTTTACCGCAATAACGGTGACGGCACTTTTACAGATGTCACCCCGACGACAGGTATGAATCTCCCTGTTACGGATGCCTTTGTTACTTTCTTTTTAGATGTGGACAACGATGCGGATCTGGACATTTTCATCTCAAATTCAGGTTCTTTTCAAGTCTTCATCGCGGGTCAAATCACAGGGACTGCCCCACACGACGCTGATCGTCAAGTGCTTTACCGTAACAACGGTGATGGCACTTTTACAGATGTCACCCGTGAATCTGGACTCTATCACGCTTATGGCGCGATGGGCGCAAA
>JAPOOP010000117.1 GCA_026713385.1 Candidatus Poribacteria bacterium
AGTTCACGCCAAACACGCTGCTGCCAGACGATGGATCTCCGCTGTCAATAACTGGGGTAAACTGAAGAAATGGGATTTCCTTGTCTGTAGGGACCCTCAATTATTGGGGCAGGAATTGAGTAAACTGGTTACCCCGCAAAGTTAATGCTTCCAATTTCCAATTGGTGATGAATCAATTCCATAACCATTCCTATCGGACAAAAAACGTCGGTAAAACATCTTAAAATCCGCGTCATCCGTCTAATCCGCGTCAATCCGCGATTTGCGGCGTACTCGACCAAATGCGACGTGCATTCAGACAATTAACGGCACACATTACCAAATTAAATTCTGGATCTGCATTCGGTTTGCACACGGATATGCACAATCTAAAAGATTCTGCTACAATAACTTGCACAGACTAACAGTCTATGCTACAACACCTATCGTAATCTAAAAGATTCTGCTACGAAAGCAGCAACTTAAGTTAATTATATTTTCACATTATATACCCAACAAGTGTGAAATTTTCAGAGTAAACTTCTCAGAACCTTTCCCGAAAACAGCATAGAACCCAGTCATGGTATAGGTTTACAGCCTTCCCCAAAATCTATCACATTTAAGATTTACTCTGAATACTCTGAAACGCGCCTCATGTCTCTTGACGCTGCTATAACACACCATCCGTATAGTATACAATCACTTTCCCACTGCTGACGGCTGACGGCTGATCGCTAAAATACGTTTGACATAAACTTCTGAATCTGCTACGGTATTAAGAATTGACTCTTCGTTTAAAAAACAGCCACGCAAATTACAACTAAGGAAACGATATGGCACGTTCAAAACAGTCTGACCTGTCATTAATGGACCTTTATAAACACGTAAAAAAACAGCACGGAGATGCCATACTCCTTTGTCGGGTGGGCGATTTCTATGAAGCCTTCTTTGAAGACGCTGAACTCATTGCTCGTCTGCTTGAGATTGCTTTGACAGCGAGAAGCCATAAAAACCAAAAATCTCCGCCGCCACCGATGGCAGGTATCCCGCACCACGCACTTGACTCCTATCTCTACAAACTCGTCAAAGCCGGACATAAAGTCGCTATTTTGGAGCAGACCGAGGACGCAAAACTCGCACGAGACGAGAATCGACTCGTCAAACGCGATGTCGTCCGAATCGTTACACCTGGCACCGTGACCGACCCAAAGGTGCTTGAGCATAAGGTAAACAACTACATCATCTCGATTTATCCCAACAAAGACACTTACGGCGTTGCTGTTGCAGATCTCTCCACCGGCGAATTTCTGGTAACCGAACTCACAGATCCTTCACGTCTCTGGGCGGAAATCCACCGTTTTTCCCCAAAAGAGTGCCTCTTTGCCGACACTTTCGAGAATGAGGAGATGTTTGAGCGTCTTAAAACCGAATTCAAGATGACACTCAACTTCCTGCCCGACTGGCGATTTGAAGTCGATACGGCTCGGACGGAACTCCTCGAACATTTCCAAACAATTTCGCTCGACGGGTTCGGATGCGAACACCTTCCGACTGCTATTTCTGCCGCTGGCGCGCTCGTCTATTACCTGAACGAAACACAGAAACAGGAAGTCGAACACATCGTCTCCCTTCAGACCTATACCCTCTCGGATTTCATGGTACTGGATGCCGATACACAGCGTAACCTTGAACTGACAGCCTCCATTCGCGACGGTTCCACGAAAGGCACACTCCTCGAAGTCCTTGATGAGACGGTGACGGCGATGGGCGGTAGAAGGATGCGTCAGTGCCTCTTGCAACCCTTGCTTGATGAGAAAGAGATTGAGGCGCGCCTTGGTGCGGTTGACGAACTCAAAACCCAGATTAACTTGCAGGAGGAATTGAGAGACGCACTCGGACAAATGTACGATATTGAGCGGCTCATTTCACGTATCAGTCTCGGTTCTGTGAACGGACGCGACCTACATGCGCTCAAGGATTCCCTCCATCTGATCCCCGATGTTAAGGCGCAACTCCAGAACTGCAGTAGTGCCTTGTTGGTATCCCTCAATGATACTTTGGATCCGCTTCCGGACTTAATTGCGTTGATTGAACACGGCATCCATCCGAACCCACCGGCGACAATCCGTGAAGGCGACATCATAAATGACGGTTATAGCGAGGAACTCGACGAACTTCGGCAGATTGTAGGACAGGGCAAAGACTGGATAGCGGCTATGCAAGAGGAAGAACGCAAACGCAGCGGTATCCACTCCTTGAAGATCGGATTTAACCAGGTCTTCGGTTATTACATTGACGTGACGAAGCCGAATCTGGACATGGTGCCTGAGCATTATATCCGTAAACAGACGCTTCGAAACTCCGAACGGTTCATTACACCTGAACTCAAGGAGCAGGAAGCAAAGGTCCTCAACGCCGAGGATCGGATACAGACCTTGGAGTATGAACTCTTCTGTCAGATTCGCGAGGATGTCTCGAAATATACGGAAGTCATACAGAAAATCGCCGCGGCACTCGCGATGATTGATGTCCTTGCCAACTTCGCGTATATAGCGTCGAAATACAACTATGTGAAGCCTACTGTCGCCGCCGTGGACGAAATCGTTATCCGTGATGGCAGACACCCGGTTGTCGAGCAACTCTTCACGCAAGAGGGTTTTGTGCCCAATGATACGCTCCTCAACTGCGATGATGAGCAATTGCATATCATCACGGGACCCAACATGAGCGGCAAGAGCACGTATCTGCGGCAAACGGCACTCATCGTTTTGATGGCACAGATCGGGTGTTTTGTGCCTGCCTCCGCCGCGAAGATCGGTTTGGTAGACCGGATTTTCACACGCGTCGGTGCATCGGACAACCTCGTCATGGGGCAGAGTACGTTCCTCGTTGAGATGAACGAGACGGCGAATATCCTCAACAATGCTACCCGCAATAGCCTCGTTATCTTTGACGAAGTCGGACGCGGCACCAGCACGTTTGATGGACTCAGCATCGCTTGGGCGGTTTCGGAGTATCTTTTAGATGAAAAGCGGATGGGCGCGAAGACGCTCTTCGCAACGCACTATCACGAGTTGGTGGAACTCGCCAGCAAATATAAACGCGCCAAAAACTACAATGTCGCCGTCCATGAAGATGGACAGAAGGTAACCTTTCTCCGAAAAGTTGTCCCCGGTGGCGCAGACCAAAGCTACGGTATCCACGTCGCACGGCTCGCAGGATTACCGCAAGTTGTGATCACACGTGCACAGCAGATACTTGAGGTGCTCGAACAGCACAATCTCAGTGTTGAAGCAGATGGGGCGACCGGACAACCGCCGAAAACACATCCGACAATGCCGAAACCGCGGCGACGCGTCTCCCGAAAAACGATGCAGAGCGATGCCTTACAGCTGGCACTCTTTACGCCGAAGACGCATCCGCTCGTCGAAGAGATCCGACGGTTGGAACTCACGCAGGTAACCCCTTTGGATGCAGTGAATATTCTCTATGATTTGAAGGCGAAGGCGGAGGAATCTGAGGGTTAGGCGGCAGCGATGCAATCCCCTTCTAACGCATCGAGCATAACGCTCTGAATCTGATTGATTGCACTCTCTGGGGCATCTACAAGGACACGGAGATAGTTATCTGTAAAGCCTGCGAGGTGGTTGTTTGCCCCTTCTCTGCTCGCTTCAATGAGCACCTCTTTCTGCTTTCCAAGCATCCGCTGTCGAAATGCTATGTTCAGGTGTTCGCCAAGCGCAATCATCGCTTGGCTGCGTGCCGCAGAGACATGTGGGGACACTTGATCCGGATAGGTCGCCGCAGGTGTGCCTTTTCGAGGGGAGTAGCGGAACACATGCAGTTGGCTGAATCCGATGTCCTTGACGAATTGACATGATTCTTCGAAGTGGGCATCCGTTTCGCCCGGAAACCCGACCATAATGTCGGTGGTAATCCCGACATCATCGCCAAAAACGCGTCGTAAATTCTCAACGAGATGTGCGAATTCTGCTGTCGTATAACGCCGACGCATTTGTCGCAGTACCTCATCTGATCCGGCTTGGAGTGGAAGGTGGAAGTGCGGCATGCATTTCGGAAGTGCCGCCATCCGATCACCAAGAGTATCTGGAAAATACATCGGTTCGATCGAGCTGAAGCGGATGCGTTCAATGCCTTCGATGTCGTGGATATGCTCTAAAATGTCGGCGATGTCTTTTTCCCTATCGGTGTCCGCACCGTAAGCACCGAGATGCACGCCAGTGATGACCACTTCTTTGATACCACTATCAGCGATGCGATGTGCTTCGTCTGCGATGTCATCGAGTGGACGACTTGTCATCCTACCTCGCACGTACGGGATGATACAGTAGGTACAGAAGGCACTGCATCCGTCTTGCACTTTGATAAGCGCACGTGTGCGTTTGCCAGCGTCACTGACTCCTTTGCTAAAACGTGCATGTTCGCGAACCGCATCGTGTTGAACGGGTTCTATGGCGAGAAGTGGGTTGGGTGTGTGAGATGCCTCTTCTGTCGGGGATGATGTTTCGGTGTGCAATACATCGAGATACTGTTGAAAATCCGCCTTTTCTCGGTTGCCGAAAACGAACGTTACGCCGGGTATCTCTTCAATCGCCTCGCGGTCGCTTTCAGCATAGCAACCTGTGACGAGCACTTTTGCGTTTGGGTGCTGTCGGATCGCTCTCCGGATCGCTTGCCGTGCTTTCTGGTCGGCGGCGTTTGTTACGGTGCATGTGTTGATGAGATAGAGGTCAGCCTGTTGTTGCGATGTCTCGTCATCAGCAATCGTATATCCGTTGCGTCGGAGCGTCTCGCGCATGGATTGGGTATCGTATTGGTTGACCTTACAGCCCATCGTAATCAGTTTTGCGGTTTTCATGAGTCTTTTTTATCTACTTTGTTGGAGAGATCCCAACTTCATTCCTTACACACTCGCTGGTGAGGTTTCTAACATCGTCGTTTTGTGAGGCATCTGTTTTCCAAGTAAATATTATACCGAATTTTTGCCTGAATTGCAAGTAGACTTATTTGGTTTTCCGTCTAACAGTTGTTGGTTCGTAGTAGGGCAATTCATTGCCCGTTCTTATGGTTTTATGACGTGCTATGAATCGCACGACTATAAACTTGTTTGTAGTATGGAGATTATTTATTCCTACTTAATCCCGACAATCAGATATTTACTAAATGATCCTGAATTGCAAATGAGATGTGGTCTGGTAGGTGGAAGTAGCGAGGGATAGGCGGGCACCGAGACCCGCCTCGGAGAGTTGGCTATGATAATTCGACCGCTTTGCCGGTCCGTGCGCATTCGTAGATAGCCATGTTGAGTGCAACAGAACGTCTACCTTCATAGCCGTCAACTGCCGGTGAACCACCATCGTTGATGACTTGGAGGGCATCCTCAATCACATTGTTCGGATACGACGGAAGTTCGATGTTTGGTTCATCATCGACGAACTCCCACATCTCCGGTCCGAGACCGACGATACCTTTTTCGCCATGGACGTGGATCATTGAGACGCTGCTACCGGGGAAGGTTGTCGTTGTCAGGACGTGTCCGAGCGCGCCGCTTTCAAATTCGAGAATCGCTGAGGTCATGTCCTCGGTTTCACAATTTTCGTGATCGTAGACGTCGAAGTGCGCACCGATAACGCGTTTGACGGGACCCATGAACCAGAGCATCAGGTCGATGTAATGCACACCTTGGTTCATAATAGAGCCGCCACCGTCAAGTTCCCAGGTGCCGTGCCAACCGACGTAGTAGCTATCCGGACGTTTCCACTTCATGCGGAGTTCGCAGAGCAAGGGTCTACCGAGACCACCGGTTGCGAGGACATGTTGGATTTGACGATTGTGTGTGCCGTATCGTTCGCCAAAATCAACAAGCAGTTTGACATCGTTGTCTTCACATGTTTTAATGAGGGAGTTGCAATTTTCAACGCTGACATCCATCGGTTTTGTCGTGATGACGTGTTTCCCGCGGCGTGCGGCTTCTTCTCCAAATCTTCCGTGAAGACCGCTCGGCGTCATAATCATTGCCACGTCAATATCGTCGCGATCGAACATCTCAAGCGCGTCGTCGTGGCTTTCGCAGTCGAAGCGTTCTTCAGCCGTTTTGCGCCGTTCTTCGACGAGATCCGCCACAGCGACGAGTTCTGCTCCGTCTGTACTATGAATCACACCGGAGCGATTCATGCCCATACCTAAACCGACAACACCAAAACGTAGAGTATTAGCCATTAGAAATTCTCCTTTTTTATGAGTCGTCAAGGGAATAGCCGTCGGTTCTCCATCAGCAGTCAGTCGTCAGCAAGCCGGTGTAACTTCACCAGAAAACCTC
>JAPOOP010000132.1 GCA_026713385.1 Candidatus Poribacteria bacterium
CTTGCGAAACTGCAGTTGACGCAGGTACTTCGTCACGAGATTGCGCATGTCCTCTTTGGACAGTGCACGCGTAAAGCCGTTAGAGAAATCCCACTATGGTTCGTAGAAGGTATCGCAATCTATTTCGCTGAGGAATGGGTGCCGAGCCGTCACGAGACATTGCTAAAGCATATTTTCTCAAAATCTATCATACCACTTCAGGAACTGGAGCGGAGTTTTCCACGTACGCAAGCCGGTGCGGATTTAGCATACGCTGAAAGTCAGGATACACTCCGTTGGCTGGTCGAAGTTAAAGGTAGAGACGTGTTGTTTTCGCTGATTGCCGAACTCCACGCTGGCAACAATTTCAACACTGCCTTTGAAACAGTCGTTGGATGGGATCTTACCACATACGATGTACTCTGGCGCGAGTCGCTGACGGAACGTTACCAGTGGGCATCCCTTTTTTCCAATTCTTACGTCTTGTGGGGAGGCTTCGGTGGACTTGCCCTTATTGGTTATCTCGTCTGTTGGAACCGTAGACGACGACACTTGAATAGACTCGCACAGGAAGAAGACGCTATAGACCCATTCTTCAGATTTTAATTTTACTTTTTAATTTTTCCTTGCGGAGGAACAACGGGCGTTTGAACTTTAACGTGCGTTCCTCATATCCGCTCTCCATTTCATTACGAGCTATAGGTTTTGATACTATGGTAAGAGGTAAAGAGTGTTAGACGACTTCCTCCTAACTGACAACTGATTACTAATTATCCGTTGCGGTTCGGACAGGCGGGTTTGGAGATTACGGACTATACTATTATGAACATTTCATTTATTGATATTGCCCTCTGCCTTATCTGTTTCACTTCCGCTGCGACTGCCCAACCCAAACTACCCGCGCAGTACCCTAACCAACTGACGCACGATGGACACATCGTTGTTCTCCCTGACCACGGCACCATCTACATTGTTTCCGATCTGCATGCACATTGGGACGATTTTAACCAGTGGTTGCAACTCACAAAACTGGTCGAACGAATTCAAGCAGACGAAGACGTTTACGGGTTGATACTCGGCGATGCAGTTGATTATAAACCCGATGAACCGAGACATCCGCCTTATGGGGATACTCTCATCGTTGACCGAGTTATGGAACTCCAAAAACAACTTGGCAATAACGGTGAAAGGCTCATCTATCTCCGAGGGAACCACGAATTCGCTGCCGCAGATGCCTATGCAATGCTCAAAAGGCAAGGGATGACAGCACAGAACCGGTCGCAATTTATACGCGCTTTATATGAAAGTCCTCTCGGTTCCTATTATGAGCAGTTCAACTTTATTGAAAGAATGACGGATACGCATTATGAATTTCTGATGAATCTTCCGACGGTGGTTGTTGGAAAAAGCGGCTTCGTCGGTATTCATGCGGGTCCCGCGCGTTTTGTTACAAGCCTTGCTGATCTGGTCGATCCGAACCCCAAAACCCTTGAAGAACTTCTTTGGCACCGTCCAGAGATCGCTTATAGTGGTGGATACACCTTAACGCATATTAAAAATTTCCTTGAAGCCATCCACGGGAATATCCTTATCGTTGGACATACCCCAATTCACTATTTTCCAAGGCGGAATATCAGAGATGGTATAGCGACGTTCGGTGAAAGTCAACTCATTTTTTCAACAGGCTACAGCGGTCGACCCGGAATCCCTGCGTACATTGAAATTGACTTGGCAGAGACCTATCCGTCCGTAAATGTGCTGAAATTAGGAATAAATATCCATCACCTTTATACTGAAACTCAAAAGCCAAAATCGGATTAAAGGGATAGTTCAGCCAGAAAGACGCTCATCATGCGACCACTCATTTATATCATGACCCCGGTGTTGATTCTCACTATCATCCTCGCTTCCCGTTTTGTAACATGGGAGGCGATAAAGGGGGAAAAACCACAGGCGCAAGCAGACGTACGGGAGGGTACAGTATTATTAAGGACATGGAAGATTCCACATGCTATAGCGGCGTTTACGCGTGCTATTGAGACTGATCCCAAATATGCTGAAGCTTACGTGAAACGTGGACTGGCACATTACCGAGCAGGGCAGTACAAAGCAGCTATCGCGGATTACACCCGTACATTAGACCTGAATCGGTATCACGCCGATGCCTACGCAAGTCGTGGTGATGCTTATCGAGCGTTAGGGAACACACAACATGCTATTGCGGATTACTCAGCCTCGATAAAAAAAAGGTGGAACGCCAACGTTACGCGAAGGCGAGCACAAACCTATTTTGAGCAAGACGACGCTAAGAATGCCTTTGCCGACTACAGTACTGTAATTAAGCGGCAACCGAGTGCTGTGGCTTACTATGCACGCGGTAATGCCTACCTACGGCTTTCCACCGAAAGTGACCAAGATCGTTTAAGACTCGCTTTGGCAGATCTGAATCAGGCTATTGGTTTGGAGCAGCGCTTTGCTGGTGCCTATATCAGCCGCGCCCAAATTTACATACACTTGGGGGAACAAGCACTGGCAACTGCCGATTATAGGAACGCTGTAGAACTTTTCACCGAAACAATTCAAACATGGCAAGGTGAACCGGACGCGCTTACACAGGTTTACCTATGGCGTGCCTTCGTTTACCAAAAATTGGGCGAAGTCGCTAAAGCAGAAACAGATGTCCATGAAATGTATAAACGCGTTTTTAGTTTTTTCTTGAAAAAAGTAAGAAATTGTGATATACTATAAGGGTGAAGTAAGGGTGAGATTTTAGCATCTCGCTTGATTTTCTGCTTTTTTTCGAGCGGATTCGCGATCAGAAAATTGTTGCTACTGTACGACTCACAAGTTAAAAACTCGATTTTATTTTTGCACTAATTTCCAATAGGAGTAGAATTAATATGGCTGGAGAGGCATTGGGTTTAGTTGAAACGAGAGGCTTAGTTGGGAGCATTGAAGCTGCCGATGCTATGGTGAAGGCGGCAAATGTTCATCTCATTGGTTACCAGCAAATTGGTGCTGGCTATGTGACTGTTATGGTTCGTGGTGATGTTGGTGCCGTGAAAGCTGCAACGGATGTTGGTGCCGAAGCTGCGGCGCGTGTCGGTGAAGTTGTTTCAGTTCATGTGATTCCACGACCACATGCTGAAGTCGAAACTATGTTGCCAAAAGCGTAAATTATGTAGTCCGTGGATTCATTGGATGTTCTTTGTTCGATGACATTCAGTATATCCTAACCAAGAAGGCAAAACATAGATGCCAGACCGTGCCCTTGTTGAGTTGATTACCCAGCGTGTTGTTAATAGACTGGCGACAGACCAAGCATGTAGCGGTTGTGCTTTGCGGACGTGTGACGCAGGAAACCGCGCTTGTGACGCTGTCGCACAGCAGCAGCAGATTCCGGTTGGGGTTTCAGCACGACATGCTCATGTAACCCAGGAACACCTTGAAATTCTATACGGTGTAGGACACCAACTTACTGTCTACGCTCCACTTTATCAACCCGGAGCGTTCGCCGCGAATGAGACGTTAACCGTCGTTGGAAAACGCATGCGTGCTATTGAAGCGGTTCGCATCCTTGGTCCGGTGCGAGATTACTCCCAAGTCGAAGTTGCTCAAACGGAAGCAATTCGGCTTGGATTAAACCCGCCCATTCGAGACTCAGGTGACCTTATCGGTGCTGACCCTATTACCCTCGTTGGTCCCGCTGGAAGCATTTATTTAGAAGAAGGGGCAATCTGCGCAACGCGACACATCCACATGACCCCCGGAGATGCTAACGCACTCGGTATTCGCGAAGATGCTATTTTAAAAGTACACTTCCGTGGTGAGCGCGCTTTAACCTTTGAAAACGTTCGTCCCAAAATTTCTGAAGATTATGTGCTTCAGATGCACTTAGACACTGACGATTCCAATGCGGCAGGTTTAAAAGGCGGTGAACCCGTTGAAATCGTACGCAATGCCGGTTGAGACGTATAGATTTCCTAATATTTTGAGGCAGTATGAATCAGGAGCTGATTGACCAGATCAGGAAAATTGTGGAGAGGGTCATGCAAGAGCAAACACCGGTTTCCACGCAAATTATACACGAAAAACGACTACTTGCTATTTTTGGTGCAACACAACTTGAGTTACATGAAGCAATCCAGCAACTTCATACTTGCAGACAAAATGGATGGAAAATTACGATAATTCTGTCTGATCTCGCAACGAAAGTCGCAAACCTCGAATCGATTCATGTCGCATTTGGTGAAGAGAACGTTTTGCAGGAGAATGCCCTAAGTAATATAGCAACTTTTGTAGAGACCTATCAGCAAATTGTGCTCCCTGTCTTCTCGTATCCGATGGCTGCAAAACTCGCATTAAGGTTAGTGGACACGCCGTGTACCTATTTGGTGTTTGAAGCACTCTCGAAGGGGAAGAAGGTTATAGCAGCCTCTGACGCATTTAATCAGAGTGAAGTTTCCGTAAAAACGGGTCCTATTTTCAGTAAACTTAAAAACGATTATGTAAACACTTTGTCCGAACTCGGCGTTCAATTGGTACCGATGACTCAAATCGCCGAGTCGATCGTAAAGAGAACGAGCGATTCGCGTGCTATTGTGGAAAACATTTTAATTAGCGCAACGACTATTTCAAATCTGGATACGGATGTGCAAGAATTGATTTATGCAAATCCAGCGATTATTACACCCCTCGCCCGTGAGCACGCGAAAAAAAGAGGTATTGAACTGATACCTAAAAACTAAGAATGGGTAAAGCCATTTAGTTTTCCCAATGTATTAAGAAGTCCGTTCATTACTTAAAGGGTAAGCCGTGATTAGGGTGTCCGAACTATTGAATGGCGTTGATTAATCCTTGACAATTTTTCAAGGAAATTGTAACATTTCTACGACAATTTGATTAAGATAGTTTACTTTTGATACTCACGCGGCACCGCGCTCGATGGTTAGAAACCTATTGACAGAACCAAATGAAGGAGATGAATATAGGAGGAGGATTCTCATGAAGACCCGGATTTCTATTTTAAGTGCAGCATGCCTTATCAGCTGTTTTGCAATTGCTGGGTTGTTAACCCCAGCCGCTGCGGATTATGATTATTACGCGGACCGATTGAGTCGAGAGCATCGCGTTGCAAATGATGTCGATGAATGGATAGAACGTGGGAATGCGACAATTACTGCGAGTCCGCGTTTTGAAGATGGTGTTCGGCTCACCGCTTGGGCAAATGCTGCCGAGGACGCAAATAACTACGAATTCGCGATTGCCAGCGCGGTATATCTCTTTGAAATTCCAACAGGGACACAGTACATTGAAATTTTGGTGAGGTATCGAGGGGAACCGCATCACTTGGAGATTGAAGACTACGAAGAACCTATCGCGGGACGTGTTTGGATTCGTAATACCCAGCGCGAGGCGACTCGTCGCGGTTACCATGACGAGAATGCTAAGGAAACACGCTACGGTGACACTTTTGTCCTGCGAGCAAAAAATCGTTCTGAGAGAATTAAGATTCCCGCAGCGGGTCATATCAAAGATGGATGGATGGAACTTCATATCGTCGCAGAAGGTGGCGAACAGATTGACGTGGAACATCTTGAGGTATCCACTTATCGGAGACAGCCAAAAGTTAAAGTGATTCAGCGGTATACACCGACTTATAGTTGGCGTCCGTGGCATCGCTACACCTATCTCTACTTTTACGATGGTCCCATCTATTACGCGACCGACCACGACTACTATCTCCGATGGAGTTACCCTGTCTACGATCACCACTATCTCTCAATCCGTTCATATTATGGCGGATATCTTGGGCGTTACCGTAGACATTACTCAGGTGCTTACTACCGCGGTTACTCGCCGTATTATGGTTCCTATCAGGGTTACTATCGTGGTACGCCGAAGGTTTATCAGCGACGAACGCGTTTGAATCGATGGAGTGCGAATCATGAAACAGCGCGTCGACAGTATAGCCGTAGCCGATTGACTGCGAATAGCCGTCAAGGAGAACGCACAGCGGTTAGGAGAAACATCCGCACCGCGCTTGAAAATCATCGAAGGCAGACCCCGGCAACAAAGGAACGGATGGCGCGCCAGTCAATTATTTTGGAGAAACAGCGCTCGCTTGCCTCTGCATCAACACTCCAGCGGAATAGCGTCAGACGGAGCACATACTCTGGAGGTGCGCTTAGCAAACAGCGGCGTTATCCAGGTGAGACAGCACAGAGCATGAGCCGTTATAGAAGTTCCGTAGAGACACGACGGACTACGCCACTTTATAGGCGTTCAACTCCTTCTTCAAACCGGTCATTCTCGTCGGGTACCAGTAATGCCTCGAGTTCAAAGTATAGGAGTTCGACATCAAGTTCGAGTTCAACGCGCTCACGTTCAAGCATAAGCCGTTCAACAGAGAGGTCTCGCATAAGTCGTTCGAGTTCGACATCAAGTTCGAGTTCAACGCGCTCACGTTCAAGTTCAAGCATAAGCCGTTCCTCTTCTTCTACAAAATCAAAATCTCGGACGCGCCCGACGACATCAAGTTCGAGTTCATCGCGTAGCAGCTCAAGCAGTAGCAATGATGATGATGACAATCGGAGCCGGACAACGGAACGAACGAAACGGAGACGTTAATACGTCTATTAGGAGTAGCATAGGCTTTGCGCGCTTTTCCGGCGTGTAAAGCCTTTATATTAAGATGCGAGTTTTTTTAATTTTATCACTACTGTTGTTGAGCCTCCATGCCAGTTTTGCGCAGGAGGCTGAAAACAGTGCAGATACCGAACAGCAATTACCTGAAGCAGTGGAAGAGGATAAACTCGTTTCACCGATTGGGGCTATGGTGCGTTCTGCCATTTTCCCGGGATGGGGACAATTTTATAGCCGTGGTTATATTCGCGGTAGTCTCACTGTTTTGGGAATAGGCGGTTCTGTTGTCGGTGCCTTGTTGGCACAGCAATCTTTTCAGGATCGTTACAATACCTACGCGGAGTACGCAAGTTTGTATCCTAACGATGATCAAGGTGTCTTCGAGAGGTACGAATTCGCGAATCAGCGCTATAAACTCAGGACGTTTTTTATGTATGCAGGTATCGGTATTTGGGTTTATAGTCTTATTGATTCTTATGTCGGTGCAAACTTTTACAATGCTACTACATTAATTCAGTCTATTGAACAGGATGCACAGAATGTTGAAAAATTGGGGATTGAGGTCGGGGCAACCCCATCACGTCTGTATTTAGGTATTGTTAAAACCTTTTAAAATAAGGAGGGTACTTATTATGTTCAGGGCTTTTGCGAAAGTCAGCGGCGTACTCATCTTACTCATAGGTTTTATGGGGTGTGGGGACGCTGACAAGGTGGGCCAGGTGCCGCCTGAAGAACTTCTTCAAATTAATAAGGTCTTAGACCGATGGCGGCAAGGTTACGAAACGGAAGATGTTAACTCTTATATCAACACTTTCTGGGAAGATGGTTTCCTCTATGTTTCTGATATGGGAACCGATGGAGACAAAACGGATGATCTGGAGTTTGACGACATCCGACAGGAACGAGACGCTGCCACTCGAGTTTTCGAGAAGTTTCAGGATATTGAGATAGAACTCTCTGTGCCACCAGAGATTACTATGAATGAGGATGGCAATCAGGCGGAAGTACGGAATCACTATAGAATCCAACTTTTTATATCCGATGGACATTCACTTGAAGGTGGATTTAGTGGCGTGTACGCTGAAGGGGACAACCTCTTTGTCTTTGAAAAAAGAAGTAACGAATGGCGTATAGTTGAGTGGCATGACGAAGCCTTTAACGAGGAAGAAATTCGTATTGCTAACAACCTATAGGTTTGAGAAAAGGAGGGGCAATTTCCAGCCCAAGAATTGGGTAGGAATTCCACACATTCATGCCGCAACAGGAGGAACATCTCCGCGATTATCTTCAACTCATTCGAAAGCATGATTTTACACTCTGCTTGAGTGTCTTGTTGGTATTGGGAACCGCCTTGGTTATTTCACTCCGCTTGCCTAAAACATACGCCGCCTCCACTTTAATGTTACTTGTCCAATCTAATACAACGTCTGCCTTGCCTTCAACGAATCTATTTCAAAGCGTACTCTCTGGCGGTGTTGACCGGCGGGAAATGGAGACAATCAGTGCTCGATTTTCCACAGAATCAATGCTAAAAACGGCAATCGAAAACCTCGAAGAGAGTGGCAATGCTGAGGCGGTTTCTCTCCTTCCATCGGTAGGTAAACTCAAACGAATACTGAAGGCTCAGCTGAACCCGGACTCCGACTATATCAATCTTTCGATTGCCTTGACGGAGGCGGAGGGAGGGGAACGCAATGCGGCACTTCTTGTTAACCAGCTCGTAGAGGATATGAAAACATTGAGGCGTGGAGATGAAGAAACAAAACTAAAAAAGCGGATGGAATTTCTCGAAAATAAACGACAAGAAATCCAAACCCAAATAGAGAATGATTTAAACGCTCTCCTCTTATTTGCTCGCCAGAATGGCAGTCCAGAAACCTGGGTTCCAACTCTTACCAATCTTCTTGAACGTCATGCCAGTATCCGGGAAAGGCTTGAAACGAATCAGCAACAACTCTATGCGACACGCACCCACATTGCATATTTGCAGGAGCAATTAGAACACTTACCGGAACAGACGAAAATATCAGAAACGACATCCTACGATCCGGTCTGGCTTTTTCAGCAGGAAAAACTCTTCAACCTTGAATCGCAGCGTGCTGCGGATGCGGAAAAGGTAGGCAAGACTGCCTCAGAATTGAAGGGTCTTGATGCACAAATTGCTGAAATCCGCGAAAAAAACGCTCAAACCTCTCCTACAGCCACTACCGTTACTTCCGGCACCTCTGCCCACCATACCTATATAAAGAATCAGTTGCTGACCCTTGTTCCGAGTGTCTCGCGTTATGAAAACGCTGCTGAGCACCTAAAGCAGGAGCTGCGCACGTTGGAAACGGAATTGACGCAAATGCTGGAACAGATCCCAGAAAACCAGATAATTCTCACACGGATGGGAGCCAAGATTCAGAGAACCAGTGAACTCGCTGAAGAGATTGCAAAACGGTCACTTGAAGCTGAAATATTATATGCTGAATCCAAGTTAAATACCGCCCGCAACCAGATAGGTGGTATTGAAATCATTGACCGTGCGGTCCCAAGAAAAATTCCCGTCAGTCCTCAACTCAGGTTTATTTTCGTCATCGCGGGAATCGCCGGTTTATCTTTAGGTGTTACAACTGCGTTATTTATCGAATATTTCACCAAAACTCCTGAGAATCTAAAAGATTCAATGTCTTAATTTCAAAGTTTTATAGCCCAATTTTCGGGTTCAGAAGCTTATATTGATGGGAATTTGAAAAAAAAATGTCAATTTATCTTAAAATGTAGTATAATTACAGTATGCCCAATGTGCAGTGTTGCATGATTTGTTCGTTGCCATTGTGAGGATACCCACAAATTTATACCAGGACCTATCGATATTTACTTGGGTCCTAAGACAATACAACCTTATTATTTATTTTCTATTGTCTTCGGGTATTTTCAGGAGACAGTAGTTGTCAAAAGGATCCTCATATTACGGATTCACCCTATCCTGCACAGCATTTTGTAGGAGTATTGCTTGGGTGCACGCGCGAACGATTTGTAGATTGCGACTCATCCTTAAAATGGGCGAAAAATCGAAAATAAAATGGTGCTGACATAATTAAAGTTGAAAAATATGACGTTTGTGGTATGATATGTGAAATTACCACCCTAAAGCATGCGTTTTTTCTGTTAAAAACTTGACAGAAATTTGAATCAGTGCTATTTTTAAATGCTAAGAACAGTTTTGTGGGCATTTTATCACCTGTTTACTGAGAATTCTCGCAAAACAAACCCTTAATCCGTTGGAAGGAGACTTGCTCTTTACATGCTACGCATGGTATTTACAACTTTTGGATACCTGTTTGGCAGTAACAAAGAAAAACGAAATCGAAGTAATGTTGGTTTCATTAACAAGATTTTGGGACTTTTCGTTTACATGTAAAGCAATTTTCATCCATTTTTAAGGTTTTTTGTCGGAAACCGAGGTAGGAACAGCGAAGAGTGAGAAATTCACATCGCAGTTCCGTCGCCCAAACATCCGATTCATTATTTCCAAGGAGGAAAAACAAAGTAATGAACAGGCTAAAACAATCATTTGATGTTTTACTTGTAGCGACCTGTATCCTGAGTGCTTTTGTGCTTTACGGTTGTGGTGCACAGAGCCTTGGTCCACAAGAACCCCTATTACCAACAATTGAGGGGAGTTCTAAATTTTCAGCACGGTTCCAATTGGAAGAAGAACCACAGTTCTTCTATGACCTGTTTGGAAAAGAGCTGCTTGAGGGTAATGAGGTCTATAACTATCGCGAGCAGAAAGAGTTCGACCAGAATGGTGAATTGTTTGTTGGTTGGACCGGTCAGCTTGATAGCGAAAGATTCTCAGCGCAGCTGGATAGAACCGTCTTGACAGAAGACAGTTTCCGCGGTAGATATACCGAGTTTGCTATCGGCGATAGTATGCGTTTCAAACCGTCTACATTGTTCCCAAACCGCTATATTCTCTACAAAACAGAGTTTGATGGGCTTCGTTGGGATATCTCTTTCGCACAGGAACGTCATCTTTTCACGCTCATCAATTCTCGTATCTCGAACCCTGTTCAGTTGACAGACGCAGCTGCGAACCTTGCACCGACTCTCGGACGTCGAAATGGTTTGAATGAAGACGCTGGCGTTCGCCATATTGAAAACGCACGTCTCGTGGGTTTCCGAGCCCAAGGACTTTTGGGCGACATTTTCCGCGTTGGGTTTACTTATGTCAACCTTCATAAAGAACACCCCGAACGCGTTGAGAACCCGCTCATGGGTACTGTAGCGAATACACCGCCAGAGGTGATCTCTGTTGTTTTCCGCGATGACTCACCTGAAGACAATCATGGATCCGTTACCCTATTTTCTGGCTATGATGAAGCCAAGCATGGTGGAAATATTCAAGGTGGTGTTGGTGCAGCTTTCAAGGGAATGACAGCTACCGTCATCACACAAGCGTTGGAAGACTTAACACCCGAAGAGGTTGAAGATGGTGTTGAACCTAAAGCGCAACCCGCACAAACCCAAAAGATTGATATCTTCTCTAGCGATGTCACTCCTATTGATG
The DNA here is from genome assembly GCA_026713385.1 of Candidatus Poribacteria bacterium. Classification (GTDB taxonomy): domain Bacteria; phylum Poribacteria; class WGA-4E; order WGA-4E; family WGA-3G; genus WGA-3G. The sequence continues at coordinate 11,183 of JAPOOP010000132.1, forward strand.
TAGGCGGGCTTCCCTCTGATATCCGTGAATCCGGGGATTGGGCAATTGTGGACGGCTTCGATAAAATGAAGTATGATCTCGTTTTTGCCGACCATGATATTGATCCACGGACTGTGCAATCGGTCATTTTTGAGATGGTCGTAGCCGGTGATTATAACATTGCTGTTATCGGATTCAGTGACGCCAACAAGGCTGCTGAAGGTGCTGATCCGTTCGCTGAAGAATGGATTAAAACCGAAGATGGTCACATTGAAATGCCATACCGCGATGTTATTGAAGCCCCCGGTAACTATGGACAATCTTCGGATTACATTACCAACCGCGCGAATCTCCATGACAATCCGGATCAATGGACAGGTGAAGGTAGACCACGCAAAGTCCGTTATCAATACGGCGCAGCACGTGCGGCACTTCTCTACGGGCTTGACTTAGAAGGTACTGTCGGCAATGTTTTCGTTCGGGCACATTATTCCATTAACGGTAAATATAAGCAGTATCCGACAGTTCCCAAAGATCAGATTGGATTTAGTAGACTTAAGCCAACTATTATAGGTGAGGATGGCGAGGAAGAAACCGGCATCTCCATCGATCCAGCAACAGGCTTACCATTAGACCGGAATGGTATACCCACCTATTCGGAGACCCAAGGTGAACGGTTTGAAGCCAGGTTGGGTGGCGACGGAACCGACGAAAGCGGCGATGGAGAAATGGGAAGAGAAACCGCATGGTTCGTTCAACTCAAATCCCGCTTTGGGAAGTTGTACCTTGAAGGGGTCTACTACCATATTGATCCTGGGTACACCACAACCTATTTCAACTTCGGTGCTAATACCGACAGAGATCAGCCCTACACGCTGGAGCGAACCCCCGAATCTCAGGCTGAAAGAGATCCATGGGATGAAGTTAATTACGCCCTCATTGAGGATGACGATGATGACGATGACTGGCCGGATGATATTGACTTCGACGGAGTCCTACCACGTGCTGATGACAGAGACCAAAACGGGGTTTTGGACTTCCAAGAAGACTTTCTCATCTTTGATGCCGATCCACCGGTGTTTACCGACCTTGTTGATCTGAACAACAACGGTACAATTGATTCTCTTGAGGACGATTTTGAACCACAATATGAGTACGGGGTAGACAGGCAAGGATACCATGTCTTCGCTGAATATGACCTCCTTGATAACCTTTCACTCAAAGTTGGGTGGCTCAACGAAAACGAAGTTTCGAGCCGGCGGCAGAATGATTCCAAATACCTACATGTCACTTATCAACGCGACATTCCGGATTTTGGAACTGTACTTTTCCAAAACCGTTTCGTCCGAGTCCGCGACGATATTCCAGATTACACCATTACACTACGTGTCGGTGAATTGGAGCCTGTCCAAATTTCCGATGAGCTTGATTTCTACAATGCTCGTGTGAATACGACAACGCTACAGTTCCTCTACACTGCTGTTCCTAACCTTACACTTGAAGCGAAGTTCCTCGTTGTCCTCCAAAAACAATTTGAGCAGGATGAGGAAGGCGCGATTTTCTTGGATGTTGAAGGTTCAGGAGAAGAAGGCGATCCACTCAATGCCGATCAACGTGTTGACTTTATGGTCCCCGTTGAGCAGGTCCGAGCCTCCGGTGACAAACGGGAATTCCCATTCTATCCAGACCACGGAATTAACGCTCTTAACCCTGAGGATCCGGGCTTGATTTATGATGCCGAAAACTGGAAGAAGCGTCGTTATCCAGAGCGGGATATTCGCAATCAGCAGACGATTCTCAAGGCGAGATACGAGCTCCCACTTGGGGACCTCCCCTTTGTTGATAGAATCGGTGAAGATTTGACGCTTACACCGATGGTGAAGTACATTTGGGACCGCGCTTTTGACCGCGGCGCAGAGGAAATTGGGGACGCCCTTAACCCACGTCTGTTTGTTCCGACTGATGATGAACCCATCGAATACTTGCGCTTCAACCGGAGAAGTCGTGAAGATGTTCTCGGCGTACGGCTCGACTATCAGTTCACGCAACGAATGAACATTCTTGGTGGTTTCCAGTACAGGAAGTTCACCAACCGGGATAATAACTTCAAACAATATTTGACGAATTTCCCGGAAGATGAGGATGTACCCGTCCTTTTCCGACCCGACCTACGAACACGGATATTTGAAGTTCAAGCAATCAACCGTGGTGAATGGCTTGGGTTTAACATTGTTATCCTCGCTGGTTACCGGCGAACCACCATCCTGCTCGATCATACGACGAGTAATACGACGTTTGTGCGAGCAATGATGGGCTTCTAA
>JAPOOP010000426.1 GCA_026713385.1 Candidatus Poribacteria bacterium
AAAAATCCTGCGCCGTTGTGGCAGGCTACACTCTGCTATTTCGTTTTAGGAAAGTTCTGGAAGCTTACACTGGCGGAACCATTGTGAATCTTCCGGTGGCGATTCTTCTGGATTTTTCATGGTCTCAAAGTTTTTCAAAGCGGGTGATACAGTTAGGGAACATCCGTTCCCAGCGTACCTCTTTTTGCATTCGTAGTTTCCTTTTCAATGGTCATCGGTTATCGGGACTTGATTGCAAGGATGGAAGGGAGGAAGGTTGGACCCCATCCTTCCAGTCTTCCTATCTTCCATTCCAGTCTCTTGCTGACAACCGATAACTAATACCCCATATTTAGTGCTTGGCAGATTTTCTTGGCACCAGTAAGGCGAGGTTGCAATTCAAATGCCATTTTCAAAACGGTTCGTGCTTCCGGGAACCGCTCAATTTCAACATAGAATTCCGCAACTTTTTTGTACATCCATGCGGTCTCGCGTTTCGAGAGCCTCAATTCACGAATTTTCGCTAACGGAATTGCGTGTGTCTGGTCGTACCCCTCGGCACTGAAGTGATAGAGATAGATGAATTTGAGACGCTCCTTGACTTCCGGAATAAAATGCCTGAAACAGGGACGCTTTGTTTCGGCAGACAATAGCGATTCATAAATTAACATTGCCTGCTCAATTTTGCGGTACCGATCGAGAACGGAAGACTGGTCGCCGTTAGAAAAGCCGAGTTTCTGATACGCTTCGGCGATAAGGAATTCACAGTCTCGGCTCTCTTCATAACTCAGGAAGTCATCAATACGCCATTCTTTCCCAATTTCCTGAGAGCGGTGTTGCAGCTGCTCATACATAGAAATGCCGGTTTCATACTTGTGATGGAGCAACGCTTGCAACAGCAATTCCAACTTAGCATAGGTCTGGTTGAGTCTATTCAGCCTGTCGAGATAGACTTCATGGGACTTCTGCTGCCGTTCGATCGTTTGGAGGGTCCGATCATAGTCAGATTTCCGTTTTTTGTCTTGGAGCGTGTTATAGGCATTACAGACTTCGCGGAACATCTTCTCTGCAAAAGCAGTCCGCTCCGGATTTTTATCCGGATGATAACGTTTTGCGAGTTTCCGATAGGCACTCTTTATTTCGCGAGCGGTGGCATCCGGCTCGACCTCTAAAATTTGATAGTAATCTGGAATCTGCATCATGGATACGACATCTTTAATAGATACAGTATTATCATTCCATATATCTTAGAATTTGTCAAGCGGAAATTTGGAGAGAAGATTAGGCAGTAGAACTTGGTCTTATGCTGTTGCTACAGCAGCTATACATGTTGACGCTATAGAAAACAGAAAGATTGCAACGTTCAATTGCAACGTTCCTGCCGCCGTTGTGTAGGACTTAAACAAATCTCACAAATGAGGTAAAATGTAATCGCAATATATTAACTTCTTATAAATTCATCATCGCGTTTGAAACCATGTAGATTATTATCTCAAGCGACCTAATAGAAATGGACATTAAAAGTAGCTGCTATCGTAATAATATTAGTCACGGATGTTTCATTGATAACGTCACCAGTCCAGAGGTTAATTCCAGTAGTATAGGTATCAGAAAACCTGGTGTACCCCAGCATTAACTCAACAGATATTTGATCTCGCAATTCGTAACCTACTCCACCTGATATTGAAAGATGACGGTCCTCTTCAGAACCTGCAAATCCGATCAATCCTTGTAGGTAATAGTCTGAGTTTCGGTCAGTGAAATACATAAACCCGAGGCGGGGTGAAAATTGCGGAACCGCCGATGAGAGCAAAAGAGACAGTTGGTCAGACATACCATACCCAATTTTGCCAGATGCGACAAATCCTGAAGCTGCCCCTTCATAATCTCCACCACTCGAAAGGGCTGCAAATCCAACGCCAACGCCCAAGAGCAAACCTTCGCGTTCTCCATCAAAGAGTTGAGCGGAAGCAACAAGAGGTGCACCACAGATGAGTAATACTATCAAAGTTGTTAAAATAAAACGTAAATTCGTTTTCATAAAAAGTCTCCTTTTATGAATGCTTGTTCTGTATTTTCTATAGGACCTACGCAGTAGCGATTTTTATCATAGGTGATTTTAGTTGTTGACGGAGATATTCAGAACGGTGAAGTTGTTCAATCTTCCAACGCACGTTAGTTTAATATACGCCATGCAAAAAGTCAAGTGAGAATTCAATTTTTAGTGGGAAGAAGTTATGGTTTGTAGATCGTTCTACAATACCTCACGTAAAAAGCGCGCAGTGTGGGATTCCTGGACCGACGCGACTTCCTCTGGCGTCCCGATCGCAACGACTTCTCCGCCACCTTTACTGCCTTCCGGTCCCAAGTCAACGATCCAGTCCGCGGATTTGATAACGTCGATGTTATGCTCGACAGCGATAATGGTGTTGCCAGCATCGACGAGTCGGTTCAGCACTTTGAGAAGTTTTTGGATGTCGTCAAAATGGAGCCCGGTTGTCGGTTCGTCCATGATATAGAGCGTTGAACCGGTTTGACGACGTGCCAACTCTTTCGCCAGTTTGACACGTTGCGCTTCACCACCGGAGAGGGTCGTCGCTGACTGCCCTAATTCTATGTAACCGAGTCCGACATCTGTTAACATCTGGAGCGTCCGGCAGATGCGCGGGCTTTCGGTGAAGAAGGCGAGTGCCTCATCTACCGTCATCCTTAAGACTTCAGCGATATTTTTGCCGTTGTAACGGATTTCGAGGGTCTCTACATTGTAACCAGTGCTATTACAGGTCTCACACGGCATCCATATATCAGGGAGGAAATGCATCTCGACGCGATTGAAACGGTGCCCCTCACAAACATGACACTGTCCCTGTGCGAGGTTGAAACTGAACGTGCCCATACTATACCCCCGCATCTTTGCATCGTGTTGCTCGGCGAAAAGTTCACGGATCTTTGTGAACAGGTCAGTATAGGTCGCTGGATTGGAACGTGGTGTTTCTCCGATCGCCTTCTGGTCTACATTGATGAGACGTTTGATATGGCTAACACCACGGATGCTTTCATATTCCGGTAGCCCGTAGTCGTTATATATCGGTTCTCGGTTACCTGGGTCGATATAGCGACTATAGCGACGGTCCTCGGGATCGCCGGTTTTGATAGAACTCCGACTCTCAAGGGCGGGTTTTAGCGTGCCTTCAACGAGTGAGCTCTTTCCGCACCCTGAGACACCGGTTACACAGGTGAGGGTTCCGAGTGGAATCTTGACATCAATGTTCTTGAGATTGTTCGTTTGCGCCCCGAATATTGCTAACTGTTTGCCTGTGCCTTCACGTCGAGTTTTCGGAACAGGGATCTCCACTTCATTGGAGAGGTAAGCCTGTGTCAAAGATTTGGTGGATGACGGTTCATCGGTAAGTCGCGATTCGGAGATCGCTCCTACAAGAGGAGAACCATCAATGAAGGTATTTGGTGTACCGGTCGCGACGATCTCACCACCGCCTTTGCCTGCTTGAGGACCGAAATCAATCACATGATCGGCGGCTAATATTGTATCGCGGTCGTGTTCAACGACAAGGACGCTGTTCCCGATATCGCGGAGTTCCTTGAGTGCCGCAATGAGGCGTTCTTGGTCGCGTGGGTGTAAGCCGATACTCGGTTCGTCGAGAATATAGGTTACCCCAGTAAGCCCGCTACCGAGTTGGCTTGCGAGTTGGATTCTGCGCATTTCGCCCCCCGAAAGCGTCGGTGCCCCGCGGTCTAACGCGAGATAACCAAGCCCAATATCTTCCAAGAACTGGAGCCGCGTCCGGATTTGGCGTAGAACTTCGGCTTCAAACTCAGGTGACGTATGAATGTGAAGTGCCGGATGCGTCGCTCTTGAGGTTGACACACCGGTTGCGCTCAGAAGATCGCTCCTATCGGTCTCGACATCATCTGAAACAATCTCCGCTTCAATCTGTTTTAACCGTCCATCGAAGAATTCAATAATTTCGGTAATTGACAGCGCCATCAATTCAGAGACAGTTGCATCTTCAAATCTGACGTAACTTGGAAAGGGTTTCAGTCGTGTGCCGTGGCACTGGTTGCACGCGTCATGCGGTGGATGCATATTTCTTCCGCGTCCATCACAGAAATCGCACGCCCCGACTTTGTTGTTAAAGGAGAAGTGCCTGGGTGTCAACTGCCCAAAGTTGCTGCCGCACGAACGACACATCGCGTGTTCGCTAAGGAAATGCCGCCCGGCTGCTTCTCTGCGTTCCCTTTTTTCATTGTCCTGCAAGCCTCTATAGGCTTGCACTAACACGAACCCACCACTTTGAAGGAGCGCCAACTCCACCGCCTCCGTAAAACGGCTTTTTTCTTCATCTATAAGTTCGATGCGGTCAATGACGATAAAGATTTCATGGTGAATGCCTCTACTCAGTTTTGGAGCTTCATCAAGTCGATGAATTTCACCATCAATTTGGACGCGTACAAATCCTGCTCTTTGTAATCGACGAAATACATCGGCGTAATCCTCGTTTCCTTTCAAAGCGAATGCCGACTCACTGGCACTAACGTCAACAATTTTACCCCTTGACACGCCTTCTTCATCTTCAGGAAGAAGCAAGAAATTTGTGAGAGGTGCGAGGACATCCACCCGTTGTTCGCGGAGTCGTTCAAAAACCTGCTCCGTTATTTCCTCCGCTGATTGTGGCTGGACCTCCTCTTGGCAATCGGGACAGTAGGGTTTGCCCCATCTGGCGTAAAGCGTACGGAGTCCATCATGTATCTCCGTAATCGTTGCGACAGTAGATCTTGGATTCTGCCCTGCGTTGGCGTGCGAAATAGCAATTGCGGGCGAGAGTCCCTCAATTTTTGAGACTTTGGGCTTCTCCATCTGTCCTATAAACTGACGCGCGTAAGTGCTGAGTGTCTCGATATAGCGTCTCTGCCCTTCAGCATAAACGGTATCAAGTGCGAGCGATGTCTTACCGGAGCCACTCACGCCAGTCAATGCGGTCATCTTTCGGTGCGGAATATCAATGTCAATATTTTTTAGATTATTTTCTGTAGCACCGCGCACGGTAATATATTGGCTTTCGGTTGTCAGCCTTCGGCTCTCAGCATTTGGATGGAAGGTTGGAAGGGTGGAAGCCCCATCCTGCCGTTCTTCCACCCATCCAACCTCTTGCTGACTGCTGATCGCTGACCGCTGACCGCTATTCTGCCAGATATCGAAATCACCGCGGAGTGCCCGACCCGTATAAGACTCAGGCATCTCTGCGATTTGTTCAGGGGTCCCCACCGCAACGATAGTTCCGCCACCAACGCCGCCTTCAGGTCCCAAATCAATGAGGTAATCTGCAGAGTTGACGACTTCCAGATTATGTTCGACAACGACAACCGTATTGCCATCGTCTACGAGTCGATGAAGTATCATCAACAATTTATTCACATCATCAAAGTGTAAACCGGTTGTAGGTTCATCAAGAATATAGAGCGTTTTACCCGTGCCACGTTTGGAGAGTTCCCGTGAGAGTTTGATACGTTGTGCTTCACCACCTGAAAGCGTGGGTGCGGGTTGCCCGAGTTTAATGTAATCTAAACCGACATCGTGGAGCAGTTTCAACCCTCTTGCGACCTTTGGAATATCGGCGAAATGTGCGAGTGCAGTACCAATATCCATTTCAAGGACTTCAGAGATATTTTTGTCCTTGTATTTAATAGCGAGGGTTTCACTGTTGAAGCGTTTTCCCTCACACACTTCACACTCCACCCAGACATCGGAGAGCAGTCCCATATCGACTTTTTTCGCACCGTTACCACTACAGGCTTCACATCTACCACCGGTGACATTGAAACTAAATCGTCCGGGTTTATAGCCTCGCAATTTCGCATCAGGGAGACCGGCATAGAGTGCGCGAATACCGTCAAAGACCTTTGTGTAGGTTGCGGCATTGGAACGTGGCGTGCGTCCGATGGGTGCCATGTCAATGTTTATAATTTTGTCTATGACCTTGGAGATCGGAACGCTCTTGTTTTCGATGATACCTCGAATATCGTCGTAATCCCCCGGCACGGTCTTTGCCTTCATGAGATCGCGGGCGAGTGCGCTGTAGAGAATATCGTGAATTAAGGAACTTTTCCCAGAACCACTCACACCGGTTACACAGGAGAGCGTACCTACCGGTATTTTAGGGCTGATACCTTGGAGATTGTTCTGACGTGCATTGTTGATTTGCACCCACCTATCCCCTGTTGGACGACGAGATTCCGGTTGAACGATTACCTTATCACCTCGGAGATATTGGGCAGTGAGCGTATTGCTCTCCTCCACGAACTGTGTGGGTGTGCCGATATCCGTTATCTTCCCACCCTTAATCCCCGCTCCCGGTCCGAAATCGACAATCAGGTCAGCCACTAACATGGTTGCCTCATCGTGTTCAACGACGATAACGGTATTGCCCTGATTCCGCAAGTTTAAGAGCGTCATGAGTAAACCGGCGTGGTCGCGTGGGTGTAAACCGATGCTCGGTTCATCAAGAACGTAGGTGACATCACGTAATCCAGCACCTACTTGGCTGGCGAGACGAATGCGCTGCGCTTCGCCACCAGAGAGTGTCGGTGCGGAACGAGCGAGCGTTAAGTATCCTAATCCGACATCCATAAGGAATCCAAGCCGTCCTCGAATTTCTTTCAACAACTCCGATGCGATGAATGTCTCACGCTCAGGAAGTACTAACTCACCGAAGAATTCGGATGCGTCCCGAATAGACATTTCAAGCACATCCGTAATGGAGGTATCACCTATCGTTACGGCTTTGACCCACGGGTTCAGTCGGGTTCCGTCACAGGTCCTACAGGACATTTTGACGAAATAATCGGGGTAGATGCCCTCATCGGCATCACCTTCAAAGTGGTATCTCTGTTCTTCCGTTGGAATAATCCCGTGAAAACGGGCACGATATTGTCGCAGGTGCTGCTGCTGTGGCTTTCGCCTTCGTCGGCGTCGCTTTTTGCCGCGTTGCTTTCGTCCGGTGTTTCCGGTACTCCTCGGCGTGTTACCCGTGTTCCTGTCTCGACTCGGGGCGGTAATCGTAAGAACATCGTCGCCGGTGCCGTAGAGAACTGCCTGTTGTTGTTCGGGTGTTAGGTCTTTCCAAGGGGTTTCAATATCGAATGCGAGGTGTTTTGCGAGTGCTTCAGCGATCACTTTTTCCCTTGCGGTGTCTCGTGTATTAAGAGGTCCCCATAGGCTTATGGCACCTTGCGTGATAGAGAGGGTATCATCCGGAACGATCAACTTGGGCGAGATGCCCATTTGCACGCCTAACCCCCGACAATTCTCACACATTCCATCAGGGTTATTGAAAGAGAAGTGTCGAGGTTCCGGTTTCACGAAACTGACCCGGCAGTGTGCACACGTAAAGTCTTCACTAAACAGCAGGTCATCTTCCTGTGACGCAAAGGGAGACCCCTCGCCTTCCGTGGGAACGACGTGAACAAGAAGGCTTCCATCCCCACGCATGAGTGCAGTATCCACGGCTTGAGCGACGCGCGGTTCAATTCCGTCTTTGATAACAACCCGGTCGATGACGACATCGACGTCGTGGCGTTGATTGGGATTGAGGGTTAGCCCTGGTCGGAGTTCATATATTTCACCGTCGATTCGCACCCTCGCGAAACCCGCTTTGCGTAAATCTTCAAATTCTTTTTGGTGGGCACCGCGGGAACCTCTGAAAATGGGTGCTAAAACGATAAGTCTGGTGCGTTCTGGGTAATCAAGCAAAGCCTGGACGATATCCGCGGGAGTTTGTGAACCGACTTCACGTCCGCATTCGGGACAGTGGAATTGTCCTGCACGGGCATAAAGGACACGGAGGTAGTCGTAGACTTCAGTTATGGTCGCCACAGTGGAACGCGGGTTATGTCCGGTTGACCCTTGATCAATAGC
>JAPOOP010000089.1 GCA_026713385.1 Candidatus Poribacteria bacterium
ACACCGAATCGCGACATAATAAGCGTCGTTGAACACGGTATCAATCAAATTGTGGGACGTACGATCCCCCGCTGGACTCCCCAAAAACTGGTCGAGCACTTCGTACTCCCTGTCACAATCTGGACAGATTTGTAAGTCGTGACCGATGTCAGTCTGGTCGAGCCATCTCATTGCCAATCCCTTTCTTAGGAAGAAACCAAAAATTGAGAGACCGATTTGAGATAGCGGTCCGGCAAGCGTACCTCGACGTAAATGGCTTCCGCTTCATATTCAGTATTCAGCACTATGCCGTGTTTATGCAGTAAGTCGAGCACCTTCCCCTCTGTATACGGAATACAGAGAGAGAGATCCGTGCCACGTTCGGCAAAACGCTGTGCCAAAGCATCTATTAACGCTGGAACGCCATCACCGCGTTGCGCTGAAATAGGCAGAGCCTCCGGATATTGGCACTGTAAGATGTGCAATTCCTCATTATCGCTTTTGAGCCTATCAATTTTATTGAAAACCATGAACATTGGAATGTCAGTAGCCTCCAATTCTTTAAGCACCACGTTCACAGCGGCTATTTGCGCCTCCGCCTCTGGATGACTCACATCAATAACATGAAGCAACAGATCTGCTTCTAAGACTTCTTCGAGCGTAGCCTTGAATGCGGCAACCAACTGGTGTGGCAACTTTTTGATAAATCCGACGGTATCGCTCAACAGAATTTGTTGCTTGTGCGGCAAATCCAGCTTCCGTGTGGTAGAATCTAAAGTTGCGAACAATTTATCTTCAGCCAAAACGGTTTCGCCCGTCAGGACGTTAAATAGTGTTGATTTCCCCGCATTGGTGTATCCGACGAGAGACACTTTGATTTTTTCAGCCCGATTTCGCCGCTGCGTATGGCGTTGCTTTTCAACAGTGTCAAGAGCTTTCCTGACCTGTCCGATGTTCCGACGGACCCAGCGTCTGTCCATTTCAAGTTGGGTTTCACCAGGACCTCGGAGGTGTCTACCGCCGCCTCCGCCCGTCGCCAGTCGTGAAAGGTGTGTCCACATCCGAGTGAGGCGTGGAAGTGCGTATTCGAGTTGCGCTAATGCGACTTGTAGGCGTGCTTCTTTGGTGAGTGCCCGTTGCGCGAAAACTTGGAGAATGAGTCCTGTCCGATCAATTGTGGCGACCTCAAGTGCTTTCTCAAGATTCCGATTCTGTGCTGGTGATAACTCTTCATCAAAGATAATCGCGTCTGCATCAAGTTCTTCAACGAGAGGTTTGAGTTCTTCAACCTTACCTTCGCCAATGAAATAGGTCGGATTCGGCGCGTTACGTGGTTGAATCGTCTCACAGACGACTTCGATGCCAGCAGTCTCTGCGAGTTGCCGGAGTTCTTGTAGCGATTCTTCGGTTTCGTGCATCAGGTTATTTCGGAGTTTTACGCCTATCAAGATCGCACGTGAGGGTGGATTTGGTGCACGCGTGTCGTAAAGTTCTTGCATCAAGAGACTCCTTTCCTTAGCTCTGCGGGTATACCGAGGCATAGTGACCTGGTTTTGCCAACAATGTAGTTCTTATAGTATAGTTTACCAGATTTGCGTGTCGTTTTCCACTAAAATCCTATTCGGCAAAAAAACTTCATATTTTTCATAAGGACACTGTTTAGGTCAACCTTATTGGTGTGCCTATCGTTTTCTGCCTATGTTTCTGAGATGGTTGTATATTTTTCAAAAAAACGAATCCGTTTGCCTTCAATTCCTGAAGTTTTTCTTGCATACAAGTCAATTCTATGTTATACTTAACACCGCTATGAAAAATGCCAAAAATTCCATCACTGTGAATCGAAAAGCGCGGTATGACTATCACCTACGCGATCGCTATGAAGCCGGTGTCGTTCTGCAAGGCACAGAAGTGAAGTCAATTCGCTCAGGACGGTTTAACCTGACAGATAGTTACGCGCAGATAACAGATGGAGAAGTGTTCCTGATCGATGCCCATATCGGTCCTTATGAACATGGA
>JAPOOP010000088.1 GCA_026713385.1 Candidatus Poribacteria bacterium
CTCCAAGTATTCGGCATAGAATTGACGCGCTTGTCGTCGGCAATAATAAACTTTACATTGATCTTATGCAAGGCGGGATGTCTCATATCTCCCTTGAAAAACTACAGTAGGGGCAGTTTCCCAACAGCGTCAGATATCTAATGAAATACACACGAACCTGTATCGCATTCTGTATCGCACTCCTGCTCAGTAGCAGTTTACAAGCCGCTCAGGGTCCAGTGCTTTCCTATGTCGTTGAGCAAGGAGGAACGGCTGAAATACACTGGGCAGATACTACTGGCAATATTATCCGTCGTATTAAAACGGACGTACCTAATATGGGTTCGCTCTCATGGTCTCCCGATGGACGGTATGTCGCCTATCAATCCAATCACGAAGGCACTCCCAATATCTATGTGATGGACGTCCAAAATAAGACATCTCGTCGGTTAACAAACCATGAGGGCAGAAATCTGAGACCCGCGTGGTCACCAAATGGAAAATGGATCGCCTTTGTCTCGGATCGAGCAGGAGAGTATCTGGATGTCTATAGAATGGATACCGACGGTTCAAACGTTAGACGGTTGACAAACCAAGGTAATAACTGGAGGCCGGGTTGGTCTCCAGACAGTCAATGGATCGCCTTTACCGCCACTCACGACAGACGTACCGCCCTGTATATAATGACTGCCGATGGAAGAGGTCGGAAACAGCTGAAACAAGATGTGTCCACATCGTCTGGAGGCACATGGTCCCTAAATAGCAAACAGATCGCCTTTGCGGCTGGGAATCTATTTGAAGATGGCATAAACATTCGTGTCATTGATACGAATAGAAACAATCCACAAAAACTAACGCAGGTTGGGGCATTGTCGTCGGCGACACATCCGGCATGGTCTCCCGATGGTGAGTGGATCGCCTATTCTGTGAAAAAGATAGTGAATCTGCCACTGCCAGGTGTACGCGTCCCCATCGCTGAAGTCTATAGCAAATGTACCATCCATATCGTCAAAGCTAAAGGTAATGCCGGTGAACCCCGTGAAATCGTCAATGGGTTACCGCTACAACCGATGCCAGCATGGGTGCCAGAGATTGCATTTCCCGTCTCACCCAGCACAGAGAAACAGACAACTCTCTGGGGTAGACTTAAGCAAGGTAAAAAATAATTACTGTCGCTGTCCTCATCGGACTTCTTAGTTGTAGCAATACAGTCACACAAGAATCCACACTAACCCCTGAAGTCCCACCTGTGAAGGAACGGATTGAATTAATGAAAAAACACCTATCAATGAAGGAGAGTATCATGAAGTACTTAGTTTTACTCACGACTCTGATCGCTCTGCTCAGTTGTGGAAGCGGTTCAAACCCTGTAGCACCCAATCCGTCGATGGATACAAGCCAATCCGCCGAGAAAAATGAGTTGTCAGTTGTGGGGGATCCGTTAGTAGTACCTCCGGAAGTTATGGTTGAACCACCGGTACGAGTCATAGCACCTCCAGAGGTAGTAGACCCAGAAATAGAAGCGATCATAGAAGCAATCGTCCGAGATCTTCCCGAACCCCCAGAAGTTGAGGCTGATCCACCACCGCTGAGAATAATAATAGAACCGCCCAATCCACCCGAACTTCCGGAGGGTGTGGCTGATCCACCGGTCGAAATAATAATAGAGGCAATCGTCCGAGATCTTCCCGAACCCCCAGAGGATCCGCCGGACGAGTAATAGCGCCAAACCTTGTTGACAACACCTGTTCGATCCCGACCCTATAATCGAGGCGCGGATATAGCGGGGATGTGTCAGAATTTAGCAATGAAGGGGCGACCTCATGTTCGCCCTTTCCTTAAATCCCAATTCAGACAATCTCGACGACCAACCACTGAAGCTTATTTGCACCGCAAACTGTTAGTTTACGGCATAAGGCCGGTAATCCTCCCACTCCGCGCATCTAATCACCACCACCAACACTATTTTCTATAGGAGCGACCTCTTGGTCGCGATGCTCACACCCTCTAATAAGGGAGTTAGGAAATTCCTCACAACTGGTAACTGCCAACTATATAGTACGGATATCCGAATCCCGACCACTGACTGCCGACTCCTAATTTTTACATTTTTTCAAATTATGCACCCTTTCCGTCCTAAAAATGTGTCTTTAACAATAGGGGAACAATAGGGACTGTGATCACAACGACCCTTAAGATATAGGGGCATATTTGGATGAAATTTATCGGCAAAGTGTCAGCGTTAATCGGGTGTTTAGTGTTAGGTTTCCTGTTATCCTACGCAGATGGGCTTGCACTGCAGGATGCGCATATCGAAAGAAACACGCTATTGCTGGACCCGAACCAACGCACTGTACAAATCGGAAAAGCCGCGACGGTAATCTTAATTGTTAACGCCGATGATGGGACAATCGGCAACGGGAGCGGTTTTTTCGTTGGACGGGATCTGATTGTTACCAGTGTTCACGTCCTTGCCGGTATTCATGGCAAGTCCTATACTTGGGAGATGGGCTCGATTAACCAACCGACGCAATATACGATCAAAGGTGTTGTGGCAAGCGATCCAGAATACGATCTGGTTATCTTAAGGGTCGAAGGTAAGGAAACAGCGGTTCTCCAGCTTGGAAACAGCGATACAGTGAAACTTGGAGAAAAGGTTATCGCCGTCGGAACCCATGGGAACACCAACAAGGATTCTTTGGATAGAATCATAGGTGGCACGATCAGTCGAATCACTGACAATTTCTTCCGCGTGAAAGCCACACTTCTTCCGGGGTACAGTGGCGGTCCCGTCCTGAATAGCACAGGAGAAGTGATAGGGATTTCTGTAGAAGGCGGCGAAACCAAGAGTTCGGGATACGTTATCCCTTCAAATCGTCTCAAAGCACTGCTTGAAAACATGTCTGAACGGGAGAAATCTGTGGAAGAATGGCGAGCCGAACCCATGATACGTGCCTACGCGCTTACCAATCGTGGTGATGCAGAGAAGGTCCTTGGAAGTGCTAAGAGTGCCATCGCGGCTTACGATGCAGCGATACGCCTAACACCCGATTTTGCGGCTGCCTATGCCAAACGAGGATCGGCAAAATATAATTTAGGAGACTATAAGGGGGCTATCAAGGACTACAATGCCGCAATTGGCACTGGGCTCGATTATGCGGCTGTCTACGTAAATCGTGGTGTAGCGAAAAGGAACGTGCGACACCATAAGGGAGCCATCAAAGACTATAACACCGCGATCCGCCTTGATCCGGAGAATATTGAGGCTTACCTTAACCGCGGAAATTTAAGGTCGGATTTGGAAGATTATGAAATGGCGATTGAAGACTACAATACCGCAATTCGTCTAAAACCGAAGGGCATCATGCTTCCGTTTGCCTACGTTAAACGAGCCGGCGCAAAATCGGATTCCGGGGATAAGAACGGAGCTATCACAGATTATGATGAAGCGGTTCGTCTGAAACCAAACACCCGGGGTATCCTCATCGTCGCATATCTCAATCGCGGGATCGCAAAGTTTGATGTAGGAGACAATCAGGGTGCTATTGAGGATTATGACGAAGTGATTCGCCTGAATCCAGGGAATGCGATGCTTGCCAGTGCATACGTCCATCGTGCTGACGCAAAGGCTAAATTGGAGGACAAGGACGGAGCCATCAAAGATTATGACGAGGCTGTCCGTCTCGC
>JAPOOP010000087.1 GCA_026713385.1 Candidatus Poribacteria bacterium
AAACAGAAGCCGAATACGAAGCACGACAAAAACGTCCCAATTACACTACAACTCACCTACCAACTCTGTAACGAGACTGAATGTTTGTTGCCACAAACATTGGAAATTCCGTTGGAAGTGCCGTAGTTTTTGCCTATGAACGGTGAAACTCCTCCCGCAATGGGTGAGATTACAGCGTACACCCTCACATTTTCTTGATAATCAGATTCTCGTTTGATATAATAGAGTATGGTGATTTGTTTGAGAACCTTACCCAGTTTTATGAGTATACATTCCCAACTTTAGGAGAAACCTTACATGAAAAACTTTATTTCAATTTGCACCACGCTACTTTTCCTATTAATGGCGTGTCACGCTACATTTGCTAATGTCGTTGAAGATCCTGTGCTCTATCTCGATGCCGCTGATAACCCCGCGCATCCGAAGGCGTGGGAGAACCTTGGCACCGAAGGCGGTGAATTGCTTGCCACAGATAAACCAATGGAACTGGAAGAGGGTGAAATTAAGATTCCTGCACTCGGTATCAATGAACCGAATTTGAAGTATTATACAACCACGGAGTCCCTTTCAACCTTTGGCGGTCCGCCGCAGAAAAATACACCACTGTTTTTCGAGGACTGGACATTGGAATTCCTTTGTAGACGCAACGGCGATTTTTTCCTTGAGGAGCATCACTTCGCCGGTTTCCAGAACAGTCCAAGAGAAGGCAAGCAGGGAGTTCGGCTGTGGATAGTCGGCGGTCAGAATTTGGACATGTCCATCCATGCTGGTGGTTCTAAGCAAGGTGTTCAACCGCTTAACCTCGTACTTGAGGAAGGCGTTTGGACCTGGATAGCGCTTGTCGGCACGAATGACGACTCAATTGTAGCGTATCAAGATGGTAAAGAGGTTAGCAAACAAGCAGGTTTTGAATTCGACAAGAGTTTACCAATAGACGACATCTCAATTGGTGCCAATTCTTTCGATGAACGCCGTCGAACGTTTAATGGTTCGTTTGCGATTGTCCGCGCTTATGACAAAGCACTATCCGAAGCGGAGGTTAACCAAAACATCTCTGACACATTTGCTGTTGATCCGGCGGACAAACTTCCAACGGTTTGGGCAAAGGTAAAACGCGACTATCAATAGAATTGCACGTTTACATTCTACGTGTAGAAGCGACCTCCCGGTCGTGATACATCTTCGCTGGCGAGGTTGAAAACCTCGCCACGCCTAACCCCCGACCTAACACTGTTCATTGATTTTACATTCTGCCTCTACAACGTCCCGGCATGCGCCCGAATTTTCTGGAACGCATCTAAAATCTGTTGCATATCATCCGTATCCCCTAAAAACATGGAATGTCCGAAACTGCAGACCTCTTCGCTATAGACGCGTTCTGCCTGTCGGCAATTGAGCGTGCTGTAGTCAATCGCCTGGTCCCCGAGGTATTTGCGCGGTAATCCGAGCTGATCAAACAGTTCAGGATTGCCGAAAGGGCCTTCGTTGTAAATGGGTTCACCATGCGCACCGACACCACACGGAACGCCTTCTGCGCCGAGTGCTGCTAAGAACCGATCGCGTGAAACACCGCCGAATTCCTCAGAGACAAACCGGAAATCCCAATAGTAGAAACACCATCGCGTGGCGCGCGCATCACGCGGGATCGGGTGGAGTCCGTCTATCGCTTCCATGCCTTTGGAGAGGTATGCGATATTTCGTTCGCGCGTCTCTATCTGCTCTTCAAACCGTTCCAATTGATTCAGTAAGAGCGTCGCTTGGAAGTTGGTCATCCGCATATTCAGTTGTGCGAATTGACCTGCCTTTTCTGCGAGTGTTTCATCGTTTGTCAGCACCATTCCACCTTCGCCGCAGGTAAGTGTCTTTCCCATCTGGAAGCTGAACGCGCCAAGGTGTCCGATGGAGCCAAGTCCTTTTCCGCGCCATTGTGAACCGTGTGCATGCGCGCAGTCCTCAATCACTTTGAGATTGCGTCTTTCAGCGATCTCCATGATCGCGTCCATGTCTGCGGGGTAGCCTCCGTTATGTACTGGGATAATCGCCCGCGTTTGTGGCGTAATGGCTTTTTCAATTGCATCGGGTGCGATGTTGTAGGTGAGTGGATCGATGTCAACGATGACTGGCACCGCATTGACGCACACAGCCGACGTTCCTGTCGCCACGAATGTCAGGGCGGGAACGATGACTTCATCACCCGCGGTAATGCCAGCAGCCTTGAGTGCGCATTGTAACGCCACAGTGCCGTTTGCCAGTGGGATACCGTATTTCGCATCCTGAAACGCCGCGAATTTTTCACCGACTTCATCGACCTTCTCGCGTCGGTTCCACGCACCGCTCCGCAAGGTCTCTAAAAGTGCGTTCTCTTCGGTTTCGTCAAAAATGGGCCAACTTTTCCCTAAACTGCCTTTAACGATGGGTTCGCCGCCATTAAGTGCTAACTTTGCCATATCTCTGTCCTCCTTGCTATGTGCTGTAGGAGGGGTTTGTAACCCCGATTTCCCTAATACGGGTGGTATGATTCTAACAGTGCTCCCATTTTTAGTCAACCTCTTTGATAGCGTTCGTATCATAGTATTTGTAGCATTCTTCTTGCAGATTTCAGCAGAATTCGCTATAGTAATCTTTGGAAGCTTGAAACGATGTATAAATTATGGAATCAGTAAATCGAACACTCACTGCGATAGCAGATATTACAGTAGGGCATGCCACCGATTCAACTGCCCGAACAGGGTGTACCGTTGTCCTCTGTCCAGCAGGAGCGACGGCAGGCGTTGATGTGCGTGGTGCCGCACCCGGCACACGGGAGACGGAAGCACTCCGTCCCGGACGTTTGGTCCAAAAAGCACACGCTGTGCTCCTGACAGGTGGTAGTGCCTTCGGGTTAGATGCCGCAGGTGGAGTCGTCCAGTATCTTGAGGAACAGAACGTCGGCTTTCCCGCAGGTCCTGTGCGTGTGCCGATTGTTCCCGCGGCTGTTATCTTTGATCTCGGAGTTGGCGACGCAAAAGTCCGTCCTGATAAAGAGATGGGGTATCAGGCATGCCTCAACGCTACAGATGAACCCGTAGTAATGGGTGCTATCGGCGCGGGTACAGGGGCAACAGTCGGTAAAGCGCCGGGGGTTACGTCTTCTCCGGGCGGTGTCGGTTCGGCATGTATGCGTCTCGATTCAGGTTTGATTGTTGCGGCAATTGTGGTTGTGAATGCGCTTGGGAATGTTGTGCATCCAAGGACGGGTGAGATTCTCGCGGGTGGGAAGGAAAACGGTGATTTCGTAGACATCACGGAACGACTCTTAAACGCAGATTTAGTTCAGGGAACCAATACGACTATCGGTGTTGTGGCTACAAATGCGACACTTTCCCCCGCAGAGGTTCATCGAGTGGCAGAGATGGCACACGACGGAATGGCGCGCGCCATTCGTCCTGCGCATACGATGTTCGATGGAGATACGCTTTTTGCTCTTGCCACAGGATCGCACACTGGGAGCGGTGTAAACGCGGTTGGTATTCTCGCGGCGGAAGTTGTCGCAAAGGCGATTGGTAACGCGGTGACGGCTTAAATCGGGTGTCCGTGCATCGCTTCTGGGATGTCAATGCCGAACTCGTTTAAGACTGTCGGGGCAATATCGTACAGACTTTTCGGGGAAGTGTGTCCGCGAGTCGGTCCATTCCGTTTTATGATATAGATTCCCATCTCTGCGTGGTTGCAATCGTCGGGACCGGTATCGTTCTCGTAGGTGTAGATGCTGTTGTATCCGATGCTTCCGACTGAACGCCAAAAAAGGTTACCGAAGTAGACGATGAGATCAGGAGCGATGTTCCGACATTCCCGGTAAACCTCTTCGGGCTTAAAAACGCGTGTGCCGATATTATCTTCCTTCTCATCTACGATCGCTTCGAGTTGTGCCTTCAATTCATCTCGAACGCTTTCGTACGCTTGTGGGTTGACAATCCCGTTGGGTTCTCTACCTTTAACATTTATGAAAATTCGTGCATAGTAACCGCCCTCTCCCCACGCTTTTGTTTTTTCCCAGTCCACTAAATCCGCTGTCCATCGTGTAATTCCTTGTGGTTCGCTTTTAAGTGTCAAATAACCGTGCTTTCGGAGCCATTCATTGACACAGATACCCCCGTCCATCCGTTTTGCGCCGTGATCTGAGACAACCATGACTGTGGTGTTTTCATCCACACACGCTAATGTTTCTCCGAGTTCCGCATCGAGGGTGCGATAGTAGTTCCGCATCGTTTCTGAGAACGGTGAGTTCGGCTCATACGCACGGTGTGTTTTGTCCCAAAATCGCCAGAAAGCGTGATGGAGCCGATCAGATCCCATTTCAACCATTGTAAAGAGGTCCCAATCCTTTGTTTCAATCAGATGGCGTGCGAGTTTGAAACGTTCGGTGGTCATTTTGAGGAGTTGTTGTTCCAACTCGGTGCGCCGATCGGTACGAAAATTGGGTATATCGATCATGTAATCGCTGGCGACTTGTGTGATTTCCCGTGTCAGTCGTCGTGGAAAAGTCCATTGCGAATTGAGACTGGGTGTGAGGAAACTGGTAACCATCCATCCCGGGAACGGTTTTGCTGGATAGGTGAGTGGCACTCCCAAAACGACTGATTTCTTTTCTGCTTGTCCTAACAGATCCCAGAGTGTCGGAACTTTGATGGCGTGTGAGTTGGCGATAGTAAGTGCGTCGTAGGAGTAATCCTTGCGATTGCGGAAACCGTAGATGCCCAATTCACCCGGATCGCGGCTGGTCATCATGCACATCCACGCTGGCACGGTGATAGGCGGAATCGTGCTTTCTAATTCACCATAGATGCCTTCTTCCATCAGACGACGTGTATTGGGCATGTCATCTTTAAAAGCGTCAAAGACAAGCTCAGGCGCGGCACAATCCCAACCGATAATGAGGACGCGTTTTCTCATATTTTTAACTATAAAATTTGCTTGACACTCGCGTTTGACGATAGAATATAACTATCATTCTGAATTTTAAATCACGGCTTGGTATCGGTATTAACAGGCAATTCGTCGTTGCTAAGGAACCGCTCAATCGTGTTTCTTGTTGCCGGACGCGTACGGAAATCCGCAACCCATGGTTCACGGAAGTACGCTTGCTTTTCACGCGGTAAAGCGGACAGAACTTCAGGCGGAATCGGTAGACGGTGCCAATGTGTTGCGAGATGCGCGTAGGCGTTTAGCACTGCCACACGCGGTGTCTCCCGTTGCCACACCGGACCGGCGTGACATAAGTTTTCCGTGAAGAAGATTGCACTGCCAGCGGGACATTCGTAGGTCATCAGGAATGGGCTCCGCTTCCCCTCCTCTAACGACATGTGGTCAGGATGCATCGGGAAGTTAGATTTGTGGCTACCAACTATAAAGTGCGTCGCACCATCCTTTTTGGAAATATCTGTCAGTTCAAAGACGACGCGCACCATTCCAGCGTGGATCTGTCCATTGTTGACGCGATATCCGAAGATCGGATCTGCCTGTCGTGGTCCGCCACCGTGGAGTTCACCGTGCCTCTGCCCTTTTTCGCGCCAGGCAGAGTAGCAGTGCTCTAACCGGATCTCAGGTCCGATAATTTCATGTAGGACCTCCAGAACTTTGGGGTGATCAATCAGGACACTCGAGGGACCGCCCGGTACGGCACGGTGTTCCGGCGGTAAGGATTCTTTGTTATGATGTATCCGGTCGATCTGATCAATGATTGCCTCTACTTCGCCGCGTTCAAGGATTGCCGGACGAACGAGGAATCCGGTTAAGTCGAATCGAAATTTTTCTTCATCAGTCATAGGTTGCTATCTCCTATGTTATCTTTGTGGTATAGTAGTTCCTGAAAATAAGTTTACATTTTGGAAAACAACACTCCATATTTCACGAATACTGTAGGAGGAAACTCCGATTCCCGACGTATCTGGCGATGGTATAAAAGTGATTACAGACTTTACTATATAAGTTTGAATCTAAAACGCAGCAGTGCAACAACGGCGCACTGCGGATATACGAAGAGGAATGTCACAGTTGAAACCCCTCAGATCGAACGCTTGCGTTAGTTTAAAATTATGCCCAACGTGGATTTCTTCCGCCGAACCGCTGTTCACTGATGTTCCACAGCTCTGATAAACCGAGTTGTCGAATGTGTTCCAACCCGGATAGGCACGGATCGTTGATACGGGTTAGCCAGCGTTGGAGTTCCGCTTCAAGTTCAGCGCGCAGATCTTGCGAATCTTCATCATCAATGAGGTTGTTCAACTGATACGGATCGTTGTCGTTGTCGTAAAGCAGCCACCCCGTTCCGTCGTAATGTCGGGCATAGGTGTGGCGATGCGTGCGGACACCGCGCCACTCGCGTATACCGAAGTTGAAACCTTCGCTCCCGTGCAAAGGAACTTCAAGCAGTACAGATTGTGGTTCGTCAATTGGGTTACCGAGCATCGCTTCTGAAAGGTCGATACCCTCAACACCCTCTGGGATCGGCAAATCGCACAGAGACAGCATGGACGGCATAAAATCCACGAGGCTTAGCAGAGTCTCTCGGGTAACCCCCGCTGGGATTCTACGGGGCCAACGAATCATGAAAGGAATACGACTCGATTCGTCCCACGGCCGTTCTTTTCTGGTGTGTCCGTGGCTACCGAGCATATCGCCGTGGTCGGATGTGTAGACAAGGATAGTGTCATCAGCGATACCGATTTCGTCGAGCGCAGTCATCAAACGTCCGAGATTTTCATCCAGAGCTGTGATGTGCGCGTAGTAGCCGGAGAGATCCTCTCGTGTTGCGGGTGTATCCACCGCGTTCGGACGTAATTGAATATCTTCTGGCGGATACATCGATTTGTAGCGTTCTGGCACGTGTTCATACGGATTATGTGGCGGTCCCCAGCTCATATAGAGACAAAAGGGTTCATCGGCATGCTCTCGGCAGTATTCAATGGCTTTATCAGTCTGGAACTCTGGTTCATAGCCGTCAATCTGGAATTGATTTCCGTCAGAGTCGTGATACGGGGCATTGAAGTAATCGTGATGGCAATTCCAGCCGACCCAATGATCGAAGCCAAACCGCATTTCAGAGGTAATGAATTTATCTCTGGGCATACCGCCAAGGTGCCATTTCCCGATGTAACCTGTGGCATAATCCGCTTCTTTGAAAATTTCAGCGATACCGGTTTCGGTCAGAGGAAGCGGTAAATCGTTGGAGACGGCTTTGTGGTTCAAAGGGTATTTGCCTGTCATCAGGCATCCACGCGCTGGCACACAGATCGGGACGTTAGTGAAGGTATTGGGAAAAAACATCCCTTCTTGTGCGAGTTGATCCATCACTGGCGTCTGCACTTGTGGGTTGCCTGCGCATCCGACATCACATTGGCGATGCTGATCGCCGAAAACGAAGATTAAATTGGGTTTACGGGTTGACATTTTTTAATTGATTGCTCCTGGACTGCTCTCCATTTCATTACGAGCAGGTTTTGGTTAAACAGCAACGAATTTGCGAACTTGTACACGAACACGAAGCCTGCAACAACGGCGCAGGCGGCTCTACACAGAAGCACGTGAAGTCCCCAAACCGCGACACTTAACCGCAAGGTAAAATTAAAAAAACTGCATCCATGTATAAATTTGGCGAAGTGCGCCCTCACTTTTTGTCCACAAAGCTCTTTTCAGTGGTGAAATTACCTTTGTATAACTGGCGAAGTCTGTCCGTCCGGCGCGATACTGTTCCTTATGCGCAATTAACCCTGTGTTCTCTGATGGTGATGCCCCAAAATCAACCCATTCGTATTGTTCATGACACGCCCGTGTGATGATGTGGTGGAAAATCGCGTTATTAGGTCGGTATTTCAAGAACGCTGGCACTGATGCTTCACACCACAACGTTACGGTCTTATTGAAGAGTAGATAGAGCAATCCTGCGATAATTGTGCCACGATATGTGGCGATAGCAAGTTTGGCAACTTTCCGCTGCAGGAGTGTCTGCATAAGCGACTGCGGTTTCGGCGTGCCACCTAACCGTTTTACTGTCATGAGATACATGTCGTAAAAGGTGGATAAAGCCTCATCACTGTCTGTGTCCGTGACTGTCACACCCGATTTCTCTGCTTTCCTGACCGCACCGCGCACGCGTTTATTATAGGCATGCCAGAGGGATTCAACATCTCCGTTCGTCTTCAAAAGATGTGTGAAACGATCTGTTCGCTCGTAGTCCTTTTCGCCGAAAAAATCCCCGTAGGTCGTGGTGCAGTTGGGTGACAGGGTCCAACGAATTTCACACCACCCTTTTGCAACTGCTGTCGTTTCAATAGATGTGATAAGTGCGTCAGGGTTTATTTGCGCTGATTTGATAAGGTGTATACCACCAAATAGGTTCCACGGCATTGAGTGCCATAGACAGATGCCAGGTATTGGTTGAAAGACGAACGCGGGCAGCCCTCCTATCACTGAATCATCTTGATTGATGAGTAGGTAAGTCGGGGTCAGTTGGCTGAACGCGCCCGCTAATGCATCTCGCCACGCGAGACTTTGGAAGGCGTTGGTCCCCGAACATTGCCGAAGAATGGCATCCCATTTATCCTGATTTTGAGGGGTCAAAGGGTCTAAAGTGTACACATGTCTATTAGCTGTCAGCGGTCAGTTTCCATCAGCAGTCAGCAAAGAAAGAAACGTACTTGAAACGCTTGCGTCTTTATTTATCGAAACCGATAGCCATTCCTATAGAGTTATGCCGCCAGTGCCGCGAACAGTGCCTTGATGTAGCCGACGGAGTAAGCTAACCCAACATCGCCTTCTAATTTCGGGATGTGATCGGCGTTGATACATCCGTCAAATCCGACCTTTTGTAGTTCTCGGACGATTTTGAATGCGTTCATATCACCATCGTCAAGGAGGACTTCCTCAAACGCTCCAGCTGTTGCAAGGCTACCTCGGACATTCCGTAGGTGAACCATGAAGATACGCCCTTTACGTCCGTAGTTGTTGATTTCATCAAGGACAATCGCACTACCACCCGCTTCCGCTCGAGTGCCACAACAATAGAGATAGCCAACGTTTCTGCTGGGGAAGGTATCAGTGACACGGTGAAAACCGAGACTGCCGAGCGGTGTGTCTGGATTCGGTACATCCGATGGATGGATGGCGAGTTTAATATCGTATTCATCGGCGATAGGTACGAGTGCTCCGTAAATTTCGGTAAAACGTTTCCACCATTCATCGAGGGTTTCCATCGTCGGTGTAGGTGGTGGATTTTGGGTCGCGACGCGGCTTTCACCACGGGAGGTATAGCCACCTCTATGTACGGATGAATAGCGCGTCATTAGATAGTCAAAGGTATCGCCCCAAAATCTCTGACGCGCAATAGGGACACCGGCTTCAGCGAAGACTTGGAGGGCGTTACACGTGTTTTCCAGTTCCTTTTCGCCATCAGGCTGCCCCTGCATAAACTTTTCTGTGATGTTCGGAAGCGTCACACGATTGATGTCGAGTCCCCAGGAACGGATCCGTTTTTTTATTTTCAATACCTCGTCCAAATCTGGATAACCCTGTTCTTCAACGCCGGGAAAGGCATTACCGCCTCCAAAGTCGATACAATCTGCACCGAGTTGTGTAACCTGTTTGAGATAGCTATCAGAAAGTCCACCATCCCAGACTGAAATCTTCATTTTTAAATTATTCCTTGCGGTTCGTTCAAGAGGGTTAAGCATTCACCACCCCCCGCCGTAGATCCGCTCTCCATTTCATTACGGGCTTTCCATTTAGTGTTTACGAAAATAAAAAAGAAAATGACTGGTGCTGCTATGGAGCTTCTCTGCTTTCAGGAGATCGCTCCTACAATTATAAGGGTAACGGAACGGATTGCCCGCTTTCAACAGATTGGTACGCGGCTAATGCGATTTCGGCGGCGGCGCGACCGTCTAAGCCTGTGATAGGTGGTAGTGTATCGTTACGGATTGCATCTACGAAGACGCGAATCTCTTCTTGAACCGGCGGCGGCACCTCGATATCTGCTACTTTAATCTCTCGTCCTTCACCCTCAAAAGGTTTGATCTGGATGGCAGCATCGCCGCCCCATATCTGTGGAAAATAGATGGAACCGCCTTCACAATCGACGCGTCCACCATAACCACCAACAGCAGAGACATGACTGGAATGGAGCAAACCGATGGCTCCGTTTGCAAACTGCAAGGAAGCAAGCACAACATCTGGATAGTCGCTTTTATCTGGTCCGTATTGTCCACCGGCGGCATAGACAGCAGTGACATTTCCACAGGTCCAACGCATAAAGTCGATTTCATGGGCATTGATTTCCATGAGACTCCCCCCCGACTTTGCACGCTCCAGTCGCCACGGTGTGTGACTATATCCGCTGCGCCACGGTCCACCGATGCGGTGCACCATCATACAAGCAGGGGCTCCGAGTTCACCGCTTCGCACGATTTCGCGAACGACGGAATGTGTCCCGTGGTAACGACATACCAAGCCGATCGTGAGTTTGACACCGTTTTCCTCAGCGGCGGCAATCATCGCGTCGCAAGCCTCTAATGTAGGTGCCATCGGTTTTTCGGAAAAGACGTGTTTGCCTGCATTTGCGGCATCGACTGCCATCTGTGAGTGCATAAACGGCGGTGACGCAATCAGTACCGCCCGAATCCGGTCATCGGCGAGTAATTCAGGATAATTGAGTGTATAGGACGTACCGAGGTCTGTGGCAAGTTTTTCAGCCAGTGCTTCTTGCACATCGCTGACAGAGATAACCTCTATTCCTTCAACAGCATGTGCACTGGTGGCAAGGCTTCTGCCCATGCCGCCGCATCCAATAACGCCAACTCCAATCGTTTCCATTTTTTAAATTTTCCTTGCGGTTCGTTTAGGAAGGTTTAATAAAAACATTCCTGAACGTATATCCAGCCCGGCGCGTTGCTTGGGCTTACCAGTTTTGGTTATCTATCTCCGTCTTGCTTTGATATGCCCCCATGTAACGCTCAGCTTGCTCGCAGATGGACTAACATCGAGCCCTGTCGCTTTCATATTGTTCTCGACTTCCGCTGCACTCAGAACGCGATCATAGATGCGGAATTCATCGATATATCCTTGGATTGTATCGCAATCACATCCATCCGATCGATCTCCAATACCGAGGAGGAGCCCGCCTTTGGGAATCTTACCGCCCTTCATGGCATACTTTTTTTCGAGTTTTCCATTCACATAGTAGTGAACCATGTCGCCATCGTAGGTGCCGGTGAGGTGCAGCCACTCTTCAATTGGGATGTCCTCCAGTACATTGTCTTGTGCCGCCACGGTTGATTTGCCACCGGCTCGGACGAAGAAACCGTGCTGGTTGTCGTCATCGTCGTAATAGAGGCTCACCACTGCGCTGTTCGTTGGCATATCGTCAAGTGAGATAATCCGGTTCCAACTGTCATCTAAGGCGTTGATATAGACCCAACATTCCAGGGTAATTTCCTCCCAATCCCG
This sequence comes from Candidatus Poribacteria bacterium, assembly GCA_026713385.1. GTDB lineage: Bacteria > Poribacteria > WGA-4E > WGA-4E > WGA-3G > WGA-3G. The sequence goes on from JAPOOP010000087.1 coordinate 11,479, forward strand.
ATCGATTTTCGGGGGGTTTGAATCTTCAACAAGGAAGCGGTCAACACTGCCATCAAAAAGAATGCACTCGCCAACTTTGCAGTCGCCAGCAGGTGCGAGTTCGGGGTCCCCATGAACAGCGGCGGCGAGTCCTGATAGGAGATCTACCGCCTCAGTGTTAATCTTTACCGTGTCTTTGTCGAAGGTCCAATAGGCAACTAAGCCATTTTCAACTGCTCCGATGATTGCATCGGCGGGTTGCGCGTTCCATGCGAGGAACGCGATAAGGAGAAGGGCGAATGCGCGTGTGGCATTCGCAAAAACTGTAAAGAATCGTGAATTTTCCACAAAATATCTGCTCAGAAAACGGGTGCCGTTCTGTAGACGCATGATTCATTCCCTCCTTATATTGGTCATCGGTTATTGGTAGATCGTTGTGGCAGTCCCTATTGTTTTCATCTGCCACAAGCGTCTCTGACTGATTGCTGATAGCCGACTGCTGACGGCTATTTAAAACATATCGCGCATGGCGCGCTCTCGTCGATCAGCGATTTGACGTTCACGCTCCTCGTCAGACATCTGACCGTGTTGTTGGGTAATAATGGGACGGTATTCGGAGACTTCGCTCTTCCGTTTGAACACTCGGAAGAAGTCGAAACGGGTTAAAGTTGGCGGAATGTTCCCGGGACACAGTGAATGTAGTCCAACATGCACTGAGTTTCCCATACCAACGTTCGTTTGTCCGCAACTTTTCCACTGAATACCATCACTGCTGGCGAAAGCAGAGAATTGGTTTCCTCTGCGTTCCATACGTAAGAAGAGTTCTCGGACATCTCTGAGTCCACTGCTACGTCCGCGTAGGTTAAATGAGCGTCCGACGTGCCGTTCAAATCGGACATCGCCTCTAAAGGCGTGCGGTCCCGAGGTCTTCTCAAGTCTGAGGAATCGGTTGGGATTTTTCCATACTAATAAGCCACCGTGTTCTTTGAGTTGTGGTGAAATTCGCATGCGAGTTTCAATAGCGAAGTCTCCAGCGACTTCCATGAGCAGGCGTGGGGCACTCATATCGCCGCTTCTACCGTCAGGACCGTGCCAGAGGTCTTGCCCGGGGTCAGTCCGCATTTCCAGATAGCCTTGACGTTCTGCCCAGGAGCCACCGCCTTTCGGGTCGTCCCACCGCCATTCCGGACGCATGCGGTTTCCGATGAACTCATCTTCAAATACCATCTCTGTGAACTCACCGGAAGATGCCCATCCTTCAATCTTTACGGCGGAGATAGAATCCCCGAAATTTTGAGGTAATAAATGGAGGTTCGGCAACTCCTTCTTATACTCCGAAGGTTCCATGCGTATGGGTAGGGGCATGCCCTCAAAGTCAGGGTGTTCGTAAAAGACTACCTCCGCTCCATGTGGCGGGAAATCCGGTCCTTTAAAGATACGTATAGACGAAATCCGGTCTTCAAACCAAGTTCCGCCTTGGGCGTCCCGTAAATTGGAGATATCGCGCAGGATAGTGATTTTTCTGCCCCGAAATTCGACATGCTCGTAGCAGTCCACAATCAGCGGAATCGTGCCCCATTCTGGTCCAACCACTTCCAGTGTGGAACCGAAGTTGATTGATGAGATTCTGTCGGCGAAGTTGTAGGCGGTATCGTGTAAGTTCGGGTAAAATCCAGGTCCGAGTGCCAACTTTTTACCGCGGAAATTGCGATGTTGGTAAAGGATGACTTTGTAGTTCGGATTCGATGAGAAGTTCGGACCCTTATAAACGCGAACAGAAGAAATATTGTCTTGAAATCCGATGTCGCGCGTAAAGGAAACAGGCTCTACAACATATCCCATTCTGCCTCGGAAGTTTGTATGTTGGAACACCTCAACAACGAGGCGCGGTATGACAACAGGCATTCTTTTCTCCTTTTTTATTCGTCATCAGGTATCGGCTTTCAGTGTTCATTTTGATGAAGTTGCTTTCTTATGCAGGGACATTTAGTTTTCTTGTAGGAGGAATTTTCGACTCTCGGCTCTTGCTGACGACTGATTGCTAACGGCTGATGGCTATTCAAGGGTTGCCTCATAGATTTGGGCATATCCGCTTCGATCTGATGTGAATACAATGTGCTTACCATCTGGACTGAAAGAGGGATGTGGATGTGTATGTTGTGGTGCATAAACCTGAATGGGACCAGCGGCATACGGGAACGGTCGGTTCCAATGCTCACCAATAGACGAGGCGTTGGGATAGCATAACGTCTGCGGTTCGCCAATACCATCACGTGGGTCGAAAATTTGGATGCCAATATCTGGGAAGTTAGTGTCTGCTACCATGAGTGTTCCAGCCGGGTTACTAATGGCATGCCATGCGTTGAACGTTGTCACTTGTCGCTCTATTCCAGTATCGGCGTTGATACACCTCACACCGCGAGACCAGTCGACAAAAGCCAATTCACGCGTCCCGGGGATCCACGTTTCATGTGTGATCCATTCGTTTTTTTCAACGTTACGGGCATAAAGGCGACGATTTCCGCTTCCATCGCGATGGATGACCCACACTCGATCAGTAAGGGGACCCGCATAGTAGAGCAGATCGGAGTCATCGGGACAGAATTGAAGGTGTCCGATACTATCTCTCCGCAAGATGATATCGTGCCCGCCGGTGTCTGTGTCTATAATAGCGAGTGCGGATTCTTTACCGATGTTGAATCTGACAGCCCACCATCGGTTATCGTGACTCAAGGCGGTAGTGCCCATAGCGGCGGCTACCATACCTTCTTCGCGCATCGCTGTTGCTGCGAAATTGACAAGTTCATGCTCTTCAAGCGTCTCCAAATCTACTTTCCATCCGCGTGTGCCTGCTGTGAAGTAGACTGCTTTTCCATCGCGCGAGGGATGCACCGACCACTCGGAGATATCTGGTCTGTCTGTTAATTGACGAAGTTCACCCGTGCTCCGTTCTTCCGCGAATATCTGGGGTGTTCCTGTTCGGTATGAGACAAATATGAGCCGTTGCATCGCGTCGTCATACGCAGGTATAATGAAGAATGGATGGTGGTGCAGCGCGGATGCTGTCGTTACCTGTCGGATCTGTGTGTCGGTGCGTTGATCGACAAAGGTTCGAGATTCAGAGGGGTGAACTGTACCTTTCGCCATTTTTTTAAAATTTTCCTTACGGTTAAACGACGTGGGCTGTCTTTGAGAGTCCTTTTCTTAAGGGTCGGCGGGGATAGTACCCCGCCAGACCAATCATTAAACTTCTTACTCTTCAAACGCGGCATCAAAGGCAACAGCGGAAGGTTCAAAATCGTAACCCTTGACAGCCGCACACGATTCGCGTGCACCGTGTTCTCTGTCCATGCCGCTGTCCTCCCACTCAATGGAGAGTGGACCGTCGTATTCCATGGTGTTGAGGGCACGGATAATTTCTTCAAAGTTAACGTTACCGCGACCGATGGAACGGAAGTCCCAATTTCTGCGGGCATCTCCGAAGTTCAGATGTCCCCCGAATACACCCGATAAGCGGGGTGTATCTGCCCACCAGACATCCTTCATGTGAACGTGGTAAATCCGATCGCTCAATCGTTCAAGGAATGCTACATAATCAACGCCTTGATAGCCGAGATGGCTTGGATCGTAGTTAAATCCGAACGCTTCTCTGCCGTTGACTGCCTCGATTGCACGTTCTGCGGTGACGATGTCAAAGGCAATTTCGGTCGGATGAACTTCGAGTCCAAATTTGACCCCGACTTCATCGAAAACATCGAAAATCGGGTTCCAGCGGTTGGCAAAATCTTCAAAACCGGCATCAATTTGTCCTGGATCATTCGGCGGGAAAGAGTACAAAAGATGCCATATCGAGCTACCAGTGAAACCGTTGACGACGCTTACACCAAGCTTCGCGGCGGCTCGTGCAGTGTTTTTCATCTCTTCGGCGGCGCGTTCCTGAACGCCTGCAGGATCTCCGTCACCCCAGATCGCCTCTGACAAAATGCCCTGGTGTCGGCTGTCAATATTATCACAGACTGCCTGCCCGACAAGGTGGTTACTGATTGACCAAACTTTGAGTCCGTATTTCGCGAGTAGATCGTGTCTGCCTTGGCAGTAGCTATCATCTGCGAGTGCCTTGTCAACCTCAAAATGGTCGCCCCAACAAGCGAGTTCTAAGCCATCATAGCCCCATCCACTCGCTTTTTCTGCTAATTCTTCTAATGTTAAGTCTGCCCATTGGCCTGTAAAGAGTGTTACAGGTCTTGCCATAGTATCTCTCCTTTTATTCGTTATCGGTCTTCGGTTAATGCTTCTGGCAGTTGCATATATTGTCTCTAATACAAGTAGTCTCTTAACCGACAACCGAAAGCAATGCGTATTGACAACTCTTATGCCGGTGGCGAGTATCTCGCATCGATCCATGCGCGTTGTTTACCACTGTCTACAGCGGCGTTAATGAAATGCACGCCGCGGGCACCGTCTTGGACGGTTGGAAAATCTGTGTCAAACTCAGTTGGAGCATCGCCCGCTATTTTCGCGGATATTGTCCGTGCGGCGTTTACATAAATATTTGCGAATGCTTCAATAAAAGCTTCCGGGTGCCCGAAAGGTATCCGCGAGTTGTGCTGGACGACTTCCGACAGATAATCGTTGCCGCGTTTATAAACCTGTTCGGGACCATCAGGGAAGCGAACGTAGAGGTAGTTCGGATTTTCTTGTTGCCATTCCAAGGACGCGTCAGTGCCGTAGACACGGATACGCAGATTGTTCTCTTCACCTACCGAAATTTGTGACGCATACAGCACGCCACGGACTCCATTTTCGTAGTGCACGAGTAGATTGCCATCATCTTCTAACAAGCGTCCCTCTACAAAAGTCGTCATGTCCGCACAGATTTCTTCGATGTCGAGTCCGGTGATATAGTGTGCCAAGTTCTCTGCGTGGGAACCGATATCCCCGATACACGAGGATGCCCCGGCTTGATTCGGATCCGTACGCCAGACGGCTTGTTTCGCGCCTTCGTCCTCTAAAAATGTGGCGAGCCAGCCTTGAGGATATTCAACGACGATTTTGCGCAGAGTTCCGAGTTTGCCATCTTTCACGAGTTCGCGTGCCTGCTTCACCATCGGGTAGCCTGTGTAGTTGTGTGTGAGTGCAAAAACGGCATCGTGTTCTTTGACGAGGCTGCATAACGCTTCAGCATCGGCAACCGTTGTTGTCATCGGTTTATCGCAGACGACGTGGAACCCGGCTTCAATAAAAGTTTTGGCGACATCAAAATGGATGTGGTTCGGTGTCACGATTGAAACGAAATCAATGCGGTCGCCATCGGGAAGCTGGCTCTCTTTTTCTGCCATTTCTTGATAGGAGCCATAGACCCGATTCGCATCGAGGAAGAGTTCAGCACCTTGTTGTCGGGATTTTTCGGGTGATGATGAGAACGCGCCCGCAACGAGATCGATTTCTCCATCAAGTGCAGCGGCTTTACGGTGGACAGCACCGATAAATGCATCCGGTCCACCCCCTACCATGCCGTAACGGACTTTTCTGTTCAGTGGCATCTTGCGTATTTTCTCCTTTACTTTTGTGAAATGGGCTTGCAAATTCTGCCCTATAAGGGTATTTTGATTCCAAAATACATTATCTCATATTTGGATACTTTTTTCAAGATTTTTTGTTCAGAAGGATTCAGTCGTTAGCAGTCAATCAGGTCGCAATCACAGAGACGCGATTCAGACATGAGGATAAGGAAATGTGGCGAGTTTCAGAGTATTCAGAGTAAAATCTGAAAAAGGATGGGTTTTAAAAAGGTCGTGAATATAGACAATGACTGGGTTTTGGGTGGTTTTGATGGGAGGTTTCCGAAACGCTTACTCTGAAACTTCAGAGCGGTCAGCAATAGCATGCTTTGCGTACAGGGAATCTTTTAACCTTGAGAGAATATCCAACACTTTATCCAATTGCGGCGTGTGTTTGGGATTAAGGAGATAAGTGAGCGTCTGCGAACTGAGATTTGTCCAGTTGACAAGTCTTTCAGTCCCGCCTTGTGCTTCTGCAACATCTCTCATGGAGAGCAATAGTGCCTCAATGTTGCCATCTTTATCAAAATCTTGGAGTGCAGCTTCCAAATAACCTTTTGCAAATTCTGGGTATGCAAGGTCTTTAAGGAGATAGTCTTTAAATGGGGTTGTGCATTGCTGAAGTTTCATATCTATACTCATTCTGATACGGATTGCGTCCACTTGGCATAGTATAGTGGAGTATCTCTCTGGGACGAATTTGCATATCTTGAATTATAAAGCATTTTTAGCAAATTATCAACTTTACTGTTATTCTTACGGGGAAGTTAGCAGTGCGGCGATGTCTTCTGGTAGTTTAATCTCATGTTTCTGCTCAAGGGCGGCAATGTTTTCGTATTCTTTGCGAAACTGTTCAATGATGATATTTTCCTGCTTGTCTTTGGCAGTTGTCAAATCTTCTTTGGCTTTTTCCCATTCTTGCAAACGTACAAACACCATACCGCGGTTGTAGTATGTCTCTGCGTCATAAAGTGCGTCTGCCAAATCTGACTCTACTTTTATCGCCTTGTTATAGTCGTTGATGGCAAGTTCATATTTTCCTTTTTGGGCGTAGGCATTGCCTCGGTTATTATAGAGATAGAGATGCAGATTTGGGTTCAGTTCTATTGCCTTGGTATAGTCTTTTATGGCAAGGTCATACTCCCGCTTATCGAGATAAGCAGTTCCACGACTCTGATATGCCTCAAAATACTCTGGTTGCAGTTGTATCGCTTGGGTATAGTTTTTGATGGCAAGGTCATCGTTACCTTCAGCATAGTAATAGGTGCCGAGTTCATAATGGGTATCAGAAACGGCAGCATACGCTCTGAGATAATTGGGATTGAGTTCTATCACTTTGTTAAAGTTTTCAATAGCTCTATTAAGGTCCTCAGCGATAGAGATATCATCGTGTCTATGACAGTAAGCAACACCGCGATTGTAATAGGCATAAGTATAGTTTGGATTCAGTGCTATTGCGGTGTTATAGTCTTCAATCGCTCGATCTATCTCACCTTTGAGTTTATAAACTATCCCACGATTGTTATAGGCTTCTGGTAAATCAGGATCCAATCTTATCGCTGTGTTACAGTCTTCAATGGAACGGTCATACTCTCCTTTAAGGCGATATGCGCCACCGCGGTTACTGTAGGCTTCGGCATAGTTTTCCTTGCGTCTTATCGCTGTGCTAAAATCTTCAATTGCACGGTCAATTTCGCATTTATGACTATACGCGATGCCGCGGTAGTTATAGGCTTGTGCATAGGTGGGTTTGAGTGTGATTGCTCTGTTATAGTGCTGGATGGCTATATCGTAAGATGCCTGATCTGTTTGGGTCGGCATTATTGATTCTCCATTATGTCATCGGTTTCATCTGGGGCAGTCTCTAAAATATCTTTGCTCGGCTGCGTTCCAACCTGATAAATTTCTATACATGTTCTCTGATATTCACGCTGGTTCCTAATAAACCCATGGAGGTCATTGTAAACGGTTTGTGTTGAGATACCATTGTGTTTTTGCAGGTGATCTAATATTGGTTCTTTAAGCGATTTAGGAATGTCAATCACATTGTACTGCCCCGGCTCAAGAAGCCTTTGGGTGGTCGAACAAATATACTTTTCTGTGCTATGACCCGGTTTTTTGGATTCTGTGGTTCCCTAATTTTGTGGCTTTCATTTGTATTTTCAGTTCTTCGGAAGAAAATAATCCTGCCGGGTTTGTCGAGAAAACCGTCACATGCGAAGAAAAGGGCTATGTGGCTATCAGTTGTAAAGTCTATAAGGTTGGTGTGACCATCGTAATGCTGGAGTTCAGTCAAAATTTCAAAATCGTCTTCTTCGTGGGTATAGTTTTTAGCCAATTCGAGCATTCGCGCTTGGATGGCTTCTATATCAAATTCCTCTGGTCCAATTTCTTTCCGACATTCACGCCATAAACTTGAGGAAACTTCTTCATAGTGTTGCGATTCGCCGCGATAGATGAAATCACCATCGGCGGTTGTTTCTGCTATCCTACCGATTATCTCTAAAATCCTATTTAGTTCGGTTTTTTGTGTGTTCAAACTTTGCTCTCCACAATGCGGATTCCCTCTGATGTTAAATCATACTATGTATACGCCGGTTTGTCAATTTCAATTTTCCATACAAGCCTGAATCTCGGATTATAGTGGATGACGCAGATTGCGCGGATTATTGTCTGAATCACGGATGAGGCGGATGACACAGATTTCGCAGATTGGAGAATTTTGCGGTTTAGTGGTGGGTTCTTACTGTTATCAGAATCGCAGATTTACGCGGATTACATGGATTTCACGGATTGAGGGATTTTGAAGTTTGTTGTTGTCTGAATCGCGGATTATCACGGATGACACGGATGACGCGGATTTGACACTCTGTAACATCAAGTTATCTGCTAAGCGGACAGTTTTTTGTTTTCCAACCATGCTTACGAGGGAGTTAGCAGTGCAGCGATGTCTTCCGGTAGTTTAACGTTATGTTTCTGCTCAAAGTCGGCAATGTTTTCGTATTCCTTCTTGCGAAATATAGCGAAATGCTGCGAAATATAGCGAAATGTTGCGAAGGAGGAGGAAGTCCACCTCAATGCGTATGAAGATATAACCGAGGCGAGAGAGCGTATCGGTCCTTTTATCACATAGGTGTATCACCAGAAACGCCACATTCGGAAACCTTAGGGTATTTAACACCTGCCGAATTTGAGCAACAAAACTTGTCTTAACTTTGCTAATTTTTGGTCTGAATTAACGTTGGCATTTCAGTCAAGGCAGTCGTCTGAATCGCGGATTCTCGCGGATTACACGGATGACGCGGATTATTGCCTTTTGTGTCATCAAGTTGTATTCTTATGTTTGCTAATATAGGGTGTTGACGCGCTTGTAGGTTATGCCGATGTGATGCCTTTAAAATCTGCGTTACAGGATATTATGAATATAGCAGCGGACGCTCTCATTTTCAAGGGAGTGTTGAGATAAGGTGTGCGTGTTCAGGAGAGCAGTGGGTTTGTGTGTTCGGGAAGTGTTGTTGTCTGAATCTCGGATGACACGGATGACGCGGATTGAAGAGGCTGTTCTATTGTTGCTGTCTGCCTTTGAATCCGTGATTGGGTTGTGTGAGAATCAGTCTTTTGATTTCCAAACTTTTTGCTCCGAAATTGAGTAATAAACCTATTTCTAAGCGATACGCCTTCAGGTAGTTTAATATCTGTGCCTCATGCACATCTGCCAGGGCAGAGATTGCTTTTAATTCCACCAACACGTCTCCTGCTACTACAAAATCTGCTCTACGTGTACCGATAGGTTTCGAAAAATCCTTATAAAAAATATCCTGCTTAATCTCCCTAACAAATTCCACCCCAACTTTTTTCATTTCAATTGCTAACGCTCGTTGATAAACTACTTCCTGGAAGCCGTTACCCAAAAACTTATGCACCTCAAATGCTGCTCCGATGATTTTTTCGGTTATGTCTTTATGTTTCAGATTAACGTTCATTTTGTAGTATCCTTGTGTTCGTTCGCGCCTTTTCTGAATCGCGGATTAGGCGGATTACACGGATTTCTCGGATTATCGATTTTGGTATCGGCAAGTTATTTTCCCGAATGACAGAGCGTTTTTCTGTGTCAATCCTTGGTGTGTATTCTGTGCGATGCACTTCCGGTAGCGGATCTCCTTAAAATCCGCGTCATCTGCGTAATCCGTGCAAATCCGCGATTCAGACAGTTTTTTGTTTTACTGCTATGTCTACGAGGGAGTTAGCAGTTCGGCAATGTCTTCTGGTAATTGAATTCCGGTTTTCTCCTCAAATTCTGCAGCGCTTGCGTAAGCATTATGGAGTGCAGCAATGAGATCCATGCCCAGGTTTTGGGCTGTAATGAGGTCTGATTTGGCTTTTTCCCATTTTCTCAGTTCCAACCGTGCAACACCGCGGTTGTAATATGTTTTAGCATTATCTGGGTTGAGTCTTATTACTTCTGTATAGTCGCTGATGGCATTGTCAAGATCACCCTTTGCAGCATAAACAATGCCGCGGTTGTAATATGCATTAGCATAGTCTGGGTTGAGTCTTATTGCTTCTGTATAGTCGCTGATGACTTTTTCAAAGTCGCCTTTGTGCACATAAGCAGCACCGCGGTTGTAATATGTCTTAGCATCATCTGGGTTGAGTTTTATTGCTTCTGTATAGTCGCTGATGGCATTGTCAAGATCGCCCTTTGCAGCATAAACAGTGCCGCGATTGTAATATGCCCCATCATCATCTGGGTTGAGTCTTATTGCTTCGGTATGGTCTCTAATGGCTTTTTCAAACTCGCCTTTATCAGCGTAAGCACTACCCCGATTGTTATATGCCTTATCGTCATTTGGATTTAGTTTTATAGCAGTGTTATAGTCATTGATGGCTTTTTCAACCTCGTCTTTTGCGGCGTAAGCAACGCCGCGGTTATTGTAGATTTTATTAGCATCATCAGGTTGATGTTTTATTGCTTCTGTATAGTCTTTAATGGCAAGTTCAAGTTTGCCTTTGTCAGCATAAACATTGCCTCGGTTGATATAGGCTGTGGCATCATCAGGTTGTATTTCTATAGCGGTGTTATAGTCCTTGATGGCATTATCAAGATCGCCTTTTTGGACATAAGCAGAGCCTCGATTGTTATATGCATCGGCATAGTCGGGTTCAATTTGTATTGCTCTGTTATAGTCTTTTATAGCGTTTTGGAAATCGTTCTTTGTCTTGTAAACCATACCTCGATTGTTATAGGCACCAGCAAACTCCGGATTTAGTTTTATTGCTCTGTTGTAGTCTTTTATAGCTTTTTCAAACTCGCCTTTCTTAGCGTAGTTAACCCCGCGTACGCTGTATGCCTCGGCATAATCGGGTTTTAGTTGTAGAGCCTTGGTAAAATCTTTTATGGCTTTGTCACAGTCGTTTTTGACAGTATAGGCGCGACCTTGATTGTGATATACCTCAGCAACATCCGGTTTTAGTTTTATAGTTTCAGTAAAGTCTCTGATGGCGTTATCAACCTCGCCTTTGTCAACGTAGGCATTACCTCGGTTGTTATAGGCATTAGCAAAATCTGGATTGATTTTAAGTGCTGAGAAGTAGTCTTTGATTGCGAGGTCAAGTTCGCCCTTCTCACTGTAAGCAACACCGCGATTGGTATATGCTGCTGCATTATTAGGACTGAGTTCAATTGCACGTGAGTAAGTTACTAACGCCTTATCTATTTGTTTCAGCATCATCAGAAAGTCCCCTTTTCGTATTGTCCAATAAGTCAAAATTTCTATTTCCTTGGGTGTTACACTGGGTGAGGGCTTTGCTTGAGATTGTATTTCGTTTATAACTTTTCGGAGTCCCTCTACTACACTCATCCACCCTTTGCTCTCAGGATTCCATTCGCTAATATCGTAAATTGGCTTACCTTTTTCAGGAAGAGCTTGAAAATCGCTGAGTTGATGGTTTTGCCAATCGCAATGTTCAAGGATGATCGGAATCACTCTTATGTTTGGATTTAGCGCAGCAGTCAATTCTTTATTGCAATTTTCAGAAGCAAGGCTGTAGGGGCAAGTAAGGTAGATCAGAATG
>JAPOOP010000344.1 GCA_026713385.1 Candidatus Poribacteria bacterium
CTTTTGGTTTTTCTGCTGTTTGCAGGTTGTTCTCAACGTCAAGAACTTGTAGAGCCTCAGGTCCCATTTTACTTTGAATTTCCCCCTTATACCCGGCATCTCAAAGGTTTCAAAATTTGCCTCGATCCCGGACACGGTGGGCAAGCGCATGTCCCAGATTACAAACGGGGTCCAACAGGCGTTCGCGAGGCTGAGGTTAATTTACGGGTAGCTTTTCACCTACGTGAGATGTTACAGCAGGTCGGTGCCACCGTCATTATGACGCGCGTTGATGATTCCTATGTGAGTCTATCGATGCGCAGTCAAATCGCCAACGAAAATGGTGCTGATTTCTTCATCTCGCTTCATCATAACGGGATTGACAATCCGAAAGTTAATTATACCTCTACTTGGTATCACGGCGATGCAGACGACTCACGTCATAGTCTTGATCTCGCACGGTATGTCCAGCACGGAGTCTCAGATGCGTTGCAGTTGCCCACCTCTCCGGCATCGGGGCTTTTTTCAGATAAATTAATAACGGCTTCCGGTTTTGGGGTCTTGCGATTGACCGAATGTCCGGCGGTTCTGTGTGAGGCATCTTTTCTTTCAAATCCAGAGGAAGAGGCGAGGCTGAAAGAGGACAGTTATCTGAAAAAGGAGGCATCTGGTTATTTTCTTGGTATTGCCCGTTATGTTGAAGGTGGATTTCCAAAAGGTGTTCTGGTAGAGCCTCAACACACATCTGTCATTCAAACGAAAACGCCTCGCCTCCAGATTCAAGTGATGGATGGACTCCATGAGCGGGGCGCGTGGATGCTCAAACGCCAACAGGTCTTCACCGACTCCATCCGAGTTAAGGTTGATAATGTGGATGTCCCGTACCACTACGATCGCGGAACAGATCAGATTACTGTTTCCATTGAGAAACCCTTATCGAACGGCGTGCATCTTGTCCAGACCGAATTGGTAAATTATTATGGCAATCACAGTCTACCTTCACCGCAATGGTTTAAGGTAGCACCGCCTGCAGTAGCGTTGGATCTAAGCGCATGGACAGATACACTTCCAGCTGATGGAAAGGGTTACGTCGGTATTTCTGTAATTGCACGTGACGCTGAGGGAATGCCAATTGCTGACGATGAACCGATCTACGCACAAACATCGAACGGGACACTTGCAGAGTCGCACCGACTCTCAAAGCATGGCTCGGCACAGTTTTATCTATATGCACCTGACGCGCCGGGCACAGCGACGGTGGAAGCCTCATATCAACAGACGCGTCAGTCGTTGACGATTCACTTCACAGACATTGATGGCACGATTGTACAAGGGCAGATTTCTGATGAAGACTCTGGGGAACCACTCCAAGACGCACAATTACAAGTGGATTTGGGGTTGACGACAACTACAGATGCCGAGGGACATTTTTTTCTTACAACCGGTTCCGAACCGAAGGATTTCGGCGAAACGACACTTCACATTTCTAAGGCAGGCTACTATCCCGACAAACGCAAGATTCACATTCAATCGAATCAAGCAACGGTCGTCAATGTCGGACTTTACCCTATTGCGGATAGTGTGTTCGCATCAACCGTCATTGTTCTTGATTCACAAACGGATACTCTTGAGACACAGAAGCTCATCACAACATTGGAAGCGATGTTGAAACTCGCCGGTGCAAAGGTCTATAACATTTATCCGGTTGGGTTAAAAATGTCTGTGGAAGAACGGATAAAGAAGGTTAACGCTATCAAGGATAGAGGGTATTATTTGCAAATTAATCACGCCGAATGGCGTAAGGGACAATCTACTGTAATTGCCGCACACTATCGAGGCAATCAGGGAACAGAAACTTTTCTAAAGCGAATACTTGAACAGTTCAACAGCACATTTTATGAAACCTCGATTGTTACTGTTCAAGACAGAACGACCCCTGAAATCCAGCAAACAAATAAGATGGCGATGACACTTCAAATCCAATCTTTAAATCATCCGAATGCTTCTACCGTATTGGAAGCTCATGCGCTCTTTTTCGGGGCATGGGCTTTCCTGAAGGACGATAGAGAAATTGCGGCAGAAAAACAGAACCGGTTTATGATGTACTTAAAAGAGATACAAGATTAAAAAATGGACATTGTCTCCCGAATTACAGATTTACAACTTCGGCATCCGTTCAAGATTGCCCGTCGCGCGACGGATGTGTCACGGCAGGTAATCTCTGTAGAAATCGATGGTGGCATCGGTGAAACGGCACCCGCTCGGTTGTATGGTGAAACCGTTCAGACGGTCAGTGTAGCGTTGGAAGCCATCGCACCAGCACTTCCCAAAGACCTTGATGCAATCCAAGATGCGATGGCGGTCGTTGACGCAACGCTCGGTGGCAATTACGCAGCAAAATCCGCCATTGATATGGCACTGCATGATCGACTCGGTAAAAGACTTGGTGTCCCTCTCTATCAACTCTGGGGTCTCAACCCGCATAAGACCCCTTGCACATCGTTTACCATTGGGCTTGATGAGCCTGAGGTAATGGCAGAGAAAACCCGGCATGCGGAAGCGTATCCGATCCTAAAAGTTAAACTCGGTACACCGCAAGATATTGAAATACTTCAGAAACTCCGCGAGGTCACAGATAAACCTATCTATGTCGATGCCAATACAGCATGGACTCCGAAGGAGGCTGTTCGCAAGATACGAGAACTTGCTTGGTATGGTGTAGAATTGGTAGAACAACCGACGAAACCGAATGATCTGGTGGGGCTCAAGTTTGTCCGCGAACACTCAGAACTGCCGATTATTGCCGATGAGAGCGTCAAGCGCGCAAGCGATATTCCGGCTCTTGCTGAATGTGTCGACGGTATCAATATCAAACTCGTCAAGTGTGGTGGATTGCTTGAGGCATACCGGATGATAAGCGTGGCTCGCGCACACGGCTTGAGCGTTATGTTGGGTTGTATGATAGAGAGTTCGCTCGGTATCACCGCCGCTGC
>JAPOOP010000086.1 GCA_026713385.1 Candidatus Poribacteria bacterium
ATACGATTGGCTCGCATCTTGATAAATTATATGTGCTTACTCCCGTCCTTACAAGCACTTCATAGGAATGATTTAACCTTTTTTGTGAGCATTACTTAAGTTTGTGTCTTTTAAAAAAAGGAGATTTAAATTATGAAAACTTCCAAATTTATGTTTTGGCTGGCACCGCTCTTGGTGTTAAGCCTTGTCTGTAGTTTCGCACCTGTAGCGATGGCGCAAAATTATTTTCCGGCGATGGTCGGCAATACGTGGGTTTTTGTGACGGCCGACGGGGCAGAGCGACGCACCTATACCTTTGAGGGACCCGAAACTGTTGACGGTGCGGAATTTATCCTCCTGAAAATCACCAAGGAGACAGTTGGAGCAGACATCGCTGCGCTTGACAAGTCCTGGGTAACTGTTGAGGGAGATGGAGAGATTCTACTACATCAAGTCGCCTTCGACCGAGGCGCATTTGGCATCGCCGAGGCGACTTTTGATCCACCGGTTACTAATTTTCCCGCCGCGTTCCCATTAGGATATACGTGGGAGATTGTGACGGAAACAGTACTGAAACTGGTGGGAGCAGCGACCACTACCAGCACTTTAGAGGTTGTTGCAATCGAGGATGTTGAAACCCCGATCGGCGTATTCAAAGACTGTGTTAAGGTGGAGACTCAGCGAAGAGCCGTCACGGCACTTACAGTTGTACGTGAGAATGAGTTCCTATGGCTTGCACCCGATGTTGGTCCCGTTAAATACGTGGATGTCACTCAAGAAGTCGTTTTTGAATTGGAAAGTTACAATCTTGTTGAGGCACCTGCTGCTGAAGATGCACCTGCTGAAGAGCCTCCAATCGTTGAAGAGCCTCCAGCCGTTGAAGAAACTCCAGCTACTGAGGAAGTGCCACCTACTGAAGAAGTTCCAGTCGTTGAAGAGACACTCTCTACTGAGGATGTACCTGCTGAAACTCCTGAAGAACCAGCCCCAGAAGAACCGATGCCAGAACCGGTCGTAGAAGGCCCCGGTTTTGATATGACCCTTGAACCCGGTTTGAACATGATTTCTATTCCGCTGATGCCACCAGATCCCTACACAGCAAGATCGTTGGCAGAAATGCTGGGCGCGACAGCTGTCATTCAACTCGATGCAACGATGCAGCGTTTTACCGGCTACACGGTTGCGGATGAAGGTGATGGCTTTGACGTTACAGGGGACAAAGGTTATATCGTCAATACACCTACTGGGGGTATGGTAAAGTTCACAGGTGAGGCATGGGACAACCAACCTGAGCAGGCTGAACCGGAACCGATGCCAGAGGAACCTGTTGCTGAGGAACCTGTTGTTGAAGATGCTCCTGCTGAAGATGTGCCTGTTGAGGACGCAGTCGTTGAAGATGTGCCCGCTGAAGATGCTCCTGCTGAGGAAGTTGCTGAAGAACCAGCCGCTGAAGAAGAGGCACCTGCCGATGACGCAGCCGCTGATGCCGGTGGAGACGATGCTGGTGCCGAAGATGCTGCCGATGCCGTACCCGCCGCACCCGCACTCGCTACCTATGATAGCGCATGGGCGTTCATCGTTACCTCTGATATCCATGGCATGGAAACTGGCACGGCATACACACTCGTCGCTGAGAATCTCCGCACTGGTATTATTGCCACGGAGAACGTCACAAACGCAGCGAGACGTTCCTCTGCTGTCTGGGCAGACCTGAACCGTAAGAGCGTCGTTGAAGCGGGAGATAAACTCGAAGTCGCGCTTTATGATGACCGTGGTAGAATCGTCTCCGGTCCGTTCCAACGCACGGTTATGACATCAGACATTCGCAATGCGTTCCTGAGTCTTCAACTCAATGTTGGCGATGTGCAACCGCAAGACACGTTGTTGGCGCAGAACTTCCCGAACCCGTTCAATCCAGAAACATGGATCCCGTATCAGTTGAGTAAAGCAACAGAGGTGAAGATCGATATTTATAATGTATCGGGTCATTTGGTTCGTTCACTGGATTTGGGATGGCAACCGACAGGTTCATATATGTCGCCATCGAGTGCTGCGTATTGGGATGGTAAGAACGCTGTAGGCGAACGTGTAGCGAGTGGTATCTACTTCTATACGCTACAGACATCAGATTTCACTGCGACCCGACGGATGGTCATCCTCAAGTAGAGGACATAGCAAACATAATTCACTCAAACGCCTTGATGTTTTCATCAAGGCGTTTTTTGCGTACACTTGTTGTTATAGTAAAGCCCGAAAATATGTAGACAATTGCTCGGTTTCCAATGAACCTTGCACTGCCGCTAGCGAGGTGTTTTTGCTTGGGTGTTTCTCTTGCTTACTGCCAATGTCCAAATAATTATGGGCTGATAAGTTTTCAAGACCTTGTTTCACCCGTTACTGGAAAGCGAGGACGCGGGACTATGTTGGTAAAATGGTGGCAATTTGCGTTATAATAATGTTGGAACCGGACTAACTCAGAAAGGAGAATCAAATGGTCAGAAATATCGTCCTGCTTGTTGCACTGCTCTGTGCTTTCGCCAACATGGCGGATGCTCAGAATTATTACCCTGTTGATATCGGGAATACTTGGGTTTTGGAGAGCACAGATGGAGCTGAGCGCACCACTTACACAATTGAGGCGACCGATGGATCTGTCAACGATGAACAGGTCCGTATCCTTGAGATCACAACAGAAGTATTAGGTACGAGCACCGTCAGAACGAGCACTTTCCTCTTTCATGTGGACGAAGCAGGTATGAAACTCCACAGAATTGTTGCCGAACTTGGGGACGCCTTCGGAGTGGCGCGTGTGGAATTTTCACCACCTACTATATTTTTCCCACTGATGCTTCAACTCGGTGAAATATGGGAGACACAAGGAGAAACGGAAGTCAATATAGTCGGTGCTGCTTCGGTCTCCAGTGTGAATGAGGTTGTCGCTGTTGAGGATGTTGTCACACCGGCGGGAACATTTGAAAACTGTTTAAAGATTCGAGCGCGCACGAGAACTACTGTTGCCTTAGGTACGAGTCGTTCAACCTCCTATCAGTGGCTCGCACCAAATTTCGGACCCGTTAAATTTGAAACAGATCAGGATATTGTCTTTGAATTGGTCCGTTCAAATCTCCTCGCGACCGAGATGCCTTATGACATAAATGCCGATGGAACTGTGAATATCTTGGACCTCGTCTTTGTCGCTTCTCACTTTGGGCAGACGGATCCGAAGGCTGATGTGAATGGCGATGGCACCGTTAATATTCTCGATTTGACGCTTATTGCTCAGAATTTTGGGAATTAAGAATTAGGACTTACGCATGCTGCGCTTTTGTAGCATAAACTGTGTAGGGGCAAGGTCGCCTTGCCCCTTGTCTCAGAAGACCGTCTGCGTTTTTTCGACCATCTCATCTAATAGAGCGTACTACGGTTATAATTGCGTAAGTTCTGGAGAATGTAAAAATAGATTTTCGGACCACTACAATTGTTTAGGAGAATCTTGATGAAATACCGATTCTGCTTTCTTTTCTGGATCTTGGCGATCATACTGAGTGTCACACAGGTTAATGCCGTTTTTGCCAGAGCACCCGCGACGGCAAAGATTGCGTTCGCCTCCACTCGTGATGGCAATTCGGAAATCTATATAATGAGTCCGAATGGGGGTAATCAGATGAACTTAACCCGGCACCCTTCAAGAGATCTCGCTCCTGCCTGGTCTCCAACGGGTGAGCACATCGTTTTTAACTCAGACCGGGGTGGGACTCGTGATATTTACATAATGGATGCGAATGGAAAGAATGTGCAGAAAGTGTTTCGGCGTTTGGCATATAGAGAATACCCCGTCTGGTCTCCGGATGGGAAAAAATTGGTTTATTTGCGCGCCTCCGACTGGGGTATTTATGTCGGTACAATAGATGGTCAACAAGAGGATCGCATAACTTCAACAAATTTTCTCGGAGGCTCGCCCGCTTGGTCACCGGATGGTTCAGAAGTAGCTTTTATATTCACAGCCGGCCCAGGGAACTATCGCTTGAAGGTCGTCAACCTCGAGACGCGTGAGGAAAAAGTGTTAATGCCAAAAAGGGAACTCGGAACATTTTTCGATCCTGATTGGTCACCGGATGGTACTCGTATAGCGTTCTATTGGTCTGAAAAGGGAATTTATGTGATAGATAAGAATGGAAGAAACTTAAAACGTCTTGTTTCCAGCGCGAGCCGTCCCGCGTGGTCCCCACTTGGGGACGAACTCGTTTATGGAAAGGGGCAGCAACTCTTCAAAATCAATCTCAGTAGCCGTAGATCTAAGCAGCTCACACGCGGCGCAATCAATTTTGGCGCAGATTGGTTTGACCCACAACTCTTACCTGTTCAACCTCAAGCCACATTGCTAACGACAATGTGGGCAACCATCAAACAAAGATAACCATATAACTTTGGTCCCCACCCGTTACTGGGAAGGGGGATGGGGGGCTATGTAAATGGAAACTGGCAAGTTGGGTTATAGATAGAATCCTATTTCATTTCGCCAGCACCAAGTGTCGTTGTTTCCCACGCAGTCGCCTCGTCGCTTTGCAATCGCCATGAAAATGTCAACGGCGTATCCCCGCCATTGTAGAACACTACCTCTGTGTTCTTTTCTGTTCCGAGAATAGGTCTTACCAAAGAGAGAAGCGTCTGCGGATGGCTTTGTCTGTCCCCCTGTCGAACTTCCAGAAGTTGTGTGACTTCACTCTGAACTTCACGCGTACCGAGAAGCAGAGGACCATAGCACGCTGTGACCGCGCCTTGTCCCCAATTTCGTCCGTGTCCTGCCGCAATTGAGCACACCGCGCCTCCCATATCAGCGTGTTCCCTTCCGCCGCGTAGCACACGCCTCGCAATATTTAAACGCGTCGCAGCACTCCGCAACGCCCGCATTGCGTAAGTGGCCTCACCTGTTACTTGATAGGCGAGCGTGAAGGTCGCAGTTGACGGTTCCTGAATCGGTTTCACGGATCCATCATCCGACCATTCTCCCCAATACGCCATATCCGACCGTTTGCCAACACCGGGTTCCCGACGCCGTGTTTCTTGCGGGAAAATCAATGCCAGCAGTTCTGGTGATTCATCCGGGAGATCCGCTAAGCCGGCACAAATCTCCGAGTCGAACCCCGTATCCTCGAACGTCCAACGGTAGTAGCTGAGTGCCGCCGCTGCCGGATCGTTGTACGGATCGCTCAGCGATGTCACTAATGGCTCTACAATCCGCTTTGCCGCCGTTTTGAAAATTTCTTCTCCAGAAAGTAGATAGAGGTCACCCAATGCGTAGATCGCACCAGAAGCCAACAAAACCTCAATACCGGCAAGTGGGTCCCCTGGGATGTGGTGCGTACTTGCCACGAGTCGCTGTAGGTTCTTTTCGTTGACGGTGGTTTCGTCGAATCCCTTTCCGTCGAGAGTCCACAGCAGCGGCATCGGGTCCGGTGCCTCAATAAGCCGTTCGGCGCGCTTTCTGCCATACCGCAGTGCCCACGTCAGATAGCGTTCCTCGCCTGTCACACGGGACGCCGCAATCGCAATATGGATAAATCGGAAATGCTCCGCCATTTCATACGCGTTATTTTCATCATTCGCCACATCTCGGCTGCCGATGTTGTACCCGATAAATGTATCGCGGTCATAGTCGTACCAAGGCGGAATCTCTGGCACCCAATTCCCGATATGTTCCGCCGCATCCGTCAGGAGCGTAGTCGCTTCTGTATCTTCGGGTATTAGACCGATATAACGGGGCAAGAAAAGGAGAAACGGTTCCGGTCCGTGATGTGCTTCCGCTTTCGGTTCGTATCCGTGAACGCAGTCCCGTTTTACCCAACCGAGCAGTGCCGCCTTCAATGTATCAAAGTGTTGTAGGACGGTCGCATCACCCGTGATTAAATAGTGTGGGAACCATGCAAGTGCATAGTTTGCCTCGTCCTCACCGCCATCGTTGGGACCTGGCGGATCGAGCAACATGCTCTGTTTCAACCATCGTCCCATTTCGTTCCTGAGCGTATTATATGCCTCGTAGCATTCATGGATAACGTTGTTCATCATTTTCTCCTACAGCAACGACTTCACAAATTCGATACTCCGTTTTGCGATTGTCTGCGGATCCGGGTTGAAGTCGAAAACCTCTGTCGAAACGTAGCCGCTATAATTAATCTCTTTTAAGGCTTCGATGATAGGTGGGTAATCTACAGTGCCAGAACCTGGCAGATAGCCGTTATCGTCGTTGGAATGGAAATGTGAAACGTGCAGTGCATGGTTACGGATCTGTGTTGGCATATCCAGTCCCTCTTTCGCCGTACTACACACATCCAAAATCATCTGGAAATTCGGATGATTGACATCCTTCACCATTTCGACCGCTTTGTCTGGGTTCGTGATGAAGTTCGTCTGATCGCTCGACAACGGCTCCATGCATAACATCACGTCTCTTTCACCTGCCAGTTCAGCACCTTCTGAAAAAGTCGCCCGCGCGTACCCCCAAGCTTCTTCAAACGAGATAGGTTCCATCACATTGCGTTGTTGGGGTGAACCGATCACCATCACTTTGCCATCTAAATCGGCGCATAAGTTAATCAGCGCGAGGAAATAGTCCCGCGTTTCTTGCCGAATATCTGCGTCTGGGTGGTTAATATAGAGTCCAGGGGGTGAGACGAGTAGCCAATGAAGCCCGGCAATCTCTATCTTCGCGCTTTCTGCTGCCTTGCGGATGCGTGTCCGTTCAGTCTCGCTGATGTCAAGGACTGAGTCCGCTAAAGTGAAGGGCGCGATCTCGACTGCCTCGTAACCGAGTTCAGCCGCATAGGTGAAAACATCTTCGATTTTCCAATCTTCAAACATTTCGTTGCATATTGCAATTTTCATTTTTTAATTATTCCTTGCGGGTAAATGACGTGGATTTGAACTTTAATGTTCCATTCTCGAAACCGCTCTCCATTTCATTCCGAGCTAAGTTTTTAGTGTTTCGGACTTCCCTATTCTAAAGGAGTTATGCTTTTTTGTCAAATTTTGGCATGAACGCTCCATCGCGGTAGGCGAGGTTTTGTGGCGTACTCGACCAAATGCGATGTGCATTCTAACCTCGCCGATGCAGCGTGTCAAATTAATTCTAAACTCTACCAGAGTTCTTCTGTAGGAGGGAACTCCGATTCCCGACTCTCTTTATATAACCTGAAACCCAATCTACTTACTGAAGTCCGGTATGGTTCAAAAACGCCGCACCAATTCCATGCTCCAGAACCGTGGTTCATTGACATAGCCCGTCAGATTATTGAAATCAATACCACCGGTCGGAGACGTATCATTAAGGATATTACGCCCTATGAATGCCACCTCTATGTCGTTCGGGAATAGATAAGCAAGTCGGATACCACCCTCTAAGAGCCAAGCATCAGCGAATTCCACCGATTCGTAGAGAAAGAACCGCACTCGACTGCGATATGCCCAGTCCGTGGAGGCGACCAGACGTGCACCTCCGGGAAGTGGGAGCATGTAGCGCAGGGAGATATCTGCAATCCAACCCGGAGCCTGCGGCAAACTGTTGTTATTGATAGAAAAAGTCCCTGGCGCAGCAGTCTGCGGATCCAGAACTGTACACGGAGCACCACAACCTTGTATCGCCAAATTCGGGTCGTCAATACGCGTTTGGTTGTAACTAAGCCCTGCTGAAACCTCCAGCGTTGTGATGGGTAAGAACGTCAATTCTGCCTCAATACCCCGTCCGATGGTGCTGTCGGCATTCACCAACCGATTGAAATTAGCTTCTCCACCCACCGCTGTCAGTTGCTGGTCTTGCATAAAGTATTGGAACGCCGCCAGATTCAGGTGCAACCGTTGTTTCCATAAACGTAACTTCGTACCCCCTTCAAAAGAAAGGATGGTTTCCGTATCTGCTACCGTGACCACATCGCCGAACAGCAAACGTCCTTGGATGCTGGGTGCGCGAAATCCTCGCGCCGCACGCAAATACGTCTGGACACCGGGTGCCACTTGATAACGCAGACTCAGGTCACCACTCCACACAGTATCCTGCGGATTCTGGTGAATAGGACCGAGAGGTCCCGCCTCTGTAACAGCGGGTGGCGTTTCCCGCCATGCTGTGTAGTTCTTCACATCGTCAGACAGTCGAACACCGGCCCCCAGTTCCAGATCATCGAGGCATTGGAAAGTCAGCGCCGCAAATACTGCCCGTGCTGTAGCCTCTTGTTCTTGGCGGGCCATTCCGTCCAAGGTGCCACTACCCAAGGTGTTGTAGTTGAAGTCCTCCATCTCTACGAACTCACGAAAATAGTACACCCCGAACTGATAGGCGAGACGACGCGCTGCCGGACTCATCAAACGGATTTCTTGGCTAAACTGGTGAAGTGCCGGAATACCAGAGGCTGTCTCAGAAGGGAAAGGAATCTCACCGGGACCGCTCGGTGGACTGAACACGGCACCGTACCCGCCATCGATGTCTCCGCGTGAGACGTTGGTGAGTTGTTCCGCACCCGTCAACGAAATCAGTTGGAAGTCTCCAATATCATAGCGGACTTCAACCGCAAGTCCGCGCGTGCTCAAAGTTTGTTCATTGCGTCCATCGTGAGCGATCCAGTCGCGGGCGAAATCCGATACCAGACCCCCCTCACCCTGTGTCAAAATATTGGCGCGAAACAGGCGCGCGGTACCATCGAGATCGCGGGCGTGGAACTTGAGCCATGCTTCCAGTTCCGGCATAGGTGTCCACAGCAATTGTAAGCGTCCAGCCAAGTCCCGATGTCCACCTAAGGCACCTTCTTCGTCCGTATGTTCGTTATCTATCCAGTCCTCCCGCCACTGTGTAAGTAGTGAAAGCCTCGCGGAAAGCACGGACGGAACGAGCGGACCCGACACGGCTCCCTCAAAATTACTACTATTAAACCGTCCATAACTTAATTGCCCGTACCCCTCCAATGTCTGTGTCGGACGCGCCGATTCAAACTTCACAATGCCCGCAGGCGTATTACGTCCAAACAGTGTACCTTGTGGTCCCCGCAGCACCTCAACCCGATCCAAATCAAAGGCGGGAAATCCTTTCAACAGGGCATTCTCGAGCACAACGCCATCGTAGAGGACCGAAACTGGTTGCGAAGCGTTGAGATCAAAGTCCGTGTTCCCAAGTCCGCGGATATAAAAACGCGGAAAGATACGTCCAAATGACGACTCTATCTGTAGACTGGGGGTGCGGTTCGACAAAAAACGGACATCCATACCCGACGAACGCAAGGTGTCGAATTTCTCTCCCTGAATGCTCGAAACAGAGAGCGGCACCTCCACAGATCGCTGCTCACGCTTGCGAGCAGTAACCACGACCTCTTCCATCTTAACGACTTCTTTGATTTCCTCGTCGGCACCGACTGTTAAAGATATAGACAACAGCACCAAAATAGCCAAAGCACAAAACTGTATATTATAGTTCATATTTCCCTCTGAAATAAAATGTAAAGAATTTCGCATAAAATAATGATATAGGACTGAAGAACCCAAATCTAACAAACAATATTGAAGCATACTAAATAGGAAAAGTCAACCAATGCTAATACAACTCAGAGCCATTCAGTTTACATACTTCAAGTTAATTGGTTCGTAAGTACGGAGACCATTTATTGCCCATTATGTGCACCTCCAACACGTGCGATGAATCGCACTACTACAAACATACTCGCTCGTAATCCGAATACTATTTTGCGACGGGACATTTAGTTCTCTTGTAGCAGTCCAGACCCCTTAGGTGCGGTTTTGCGGCGTACTCGCCCAAATGCGGCCGGCATTCCTAACCGCACCGGATCGCAAGAAATGCGGGAAATCCGATAATTTCTTAAAACTATGGTAAACCAGAAAAATAAGTAGACATTCTCCCCTCCCCGGGTAGGCGAGGTTTTGTGGCGTACTCGACCAAATGCGATGTGCATTCTAACCTCGCCGGTGCAAAGTGTACAATTAATTCTAAGGTTTACCATAAATAACCTATATACAACAGCGGATTTAGCACTTCTGTAACGGTGCTCTCCTGATCGCGGCAGTGTAATGCGTTTTTCCGGTTTCACGACGTTCTGTTCAACCTATAGGTTATCCTGCTGATTGCTGACTGCCATTCCATAAATATTCCTTGACATTTGATCTCGCGTTCGTATAATAGCCAGATAGCACTACGTTGCAAATTTCGGATTTTGGAGATGAACTATGGCGAAAATACGGATGGCACAGTACGGAACCAAACACGGACACGCACGCGGGAAGTTACAGGCAATGCTCATCAATCCTGACGTTGAAGTCGCAGGTGTATTTGAACCGGACGCACAACAACGCGAGAAACTTCAAAATGGTGAAGGCGCATTTGCTGATGTGCACTGGTTCGCGGATGCCGCAGAAATGTTGGATGATGAGACTATCATAGCAGTTGCTTCTGAAGGTAACAATGCCGAGAGTTTGGATCAGACGGAGCAGATTGTAAACGCTGGCAAACACCTCTGGTACGACAAACCTGCTGGTGAAAACTGGGAACAGTGGCAGCGCGTCATCAATACCGCCCAGGAAAAGTCACTACATGTACAGATGGGCTATATGTTGCGGTATCACTCTGCCTTTAGACAGGTTGCTGAGTGGGTGAAATCTGGATTCTTAGGTGATGTTTTTTCTGTTCGCGCACACATGTCGACCAATATTTCTCAAGAAGCGCGCACGCGCATCAGCCAACACATCGGCGGTATCTTTTTTGATTTGGGTGGACATGTACTCGACCAAGTACTCTGGCTTCTCGGACGACCGGAGAAGGTAACCTCTTTCCTCCGAAACGATGCCGATTCAGTCGAGCCTTTCAAAGATAATACCCTAACTGTCTATGAATTTGAGAAAGCGATGGCATTTATCTCGATTTCTGCTTTGGAGCCGAGACCGGTTGCGCGTCGATTTGAAGTCTACGGCACTAAGGGGAGTGCTATCATCGTTGAACCCTTTGAGCCGGGATTGAAGGTTCGACTCTGTTTGGAGGAAGCGAAGGACGGATATTCACAAGGTGAGCAAATTGTCGAGATAGACGGTGAAAGCCGTCAACGCACTTATGAACTTGAACTTGATGCGTTTTTAGCGACGATCGCAGGAACCCAAACCCCTGATCGTCCGGTATCACACGAACTGTTGGTACAGGAAACCCTCCTACGAGCCACTGGTGTTATATAGAGTAGAGTAAAAAGTAAGTAGGCGCGCTTCGGAAGCGCGCCTAATGGAGAAACGTTTGTTGTAGATTGGGTAGCAACTAATCTTCCAATCCACCTGCCCATTTGAGACATCCTATGATGTGTTCGTGGAACCATTTTTCGCTCCAAAGTGCATCGGGGTGTCCGAGTGCCGTATACATCACGCGCCCTTTGCCGTAGGTATGGCACCAGCCGAGCGCGTAATCGTGGTCCTCACGGTTACCGCGAGAAAGATCAATAGAGTCGTTGTCCAGACGCATCAGGACCCGTGTTTTGGAGCGATCCCAATTTTTGAACGTGTAGATTTCATCAACGACTTTGAAACTGCTGCCCAACATACGAGTTGCTGGATGGTCCCCGTCTTCCACAATCACGTTCACTTCTTCGTGCCACGGGTGTCCAGCGAAATAACCACCGAGCATCTCACCGTATTCGGGCCAGTCGTAGCAGGTATCTGTCGCGTTGTGAATGCCAAAGAATGCTTTGCCGTTCCGTACGAAGCTCAACAGTGCCTCTTTTTGAGCATCATCAAACGCGAGGTTACCTGTCGTTGCGAATGCGAGGATATCTTGGTTTTCGAGGTTTTCAGCAGTAATTCGGTCGCAGCGGTGCGTTGTGGTAACGTTCCAACCGTTTGCCGCACCAATCTGCTTCAGCGCGACTTCCGCATCGGGTAAATACGTGTGCTCAAAGCCAGCAGAATGGCGTAACATCAGAATGTTCATTAAAAACTCCTTTATAATATTGTGGGACGCGAGATCGTATGAGGATTGATTAAATCAGTTATTCTCCGATTTCCGAGTTAAATTCTGGAACTTTATCGGATCACGCGCTTTCTCGTATACGTATTATACAAAATTATCGGAAAAAATGTTAAACTATTTTGAGTTATAGCGTCATATAAAGCAGTGTTGACATTCCTCCATGTAGTACGCTATTATTGACAGTGACCCAACGCTTTCTGAATACGCAAATAAACATAACTATAGGAGCACCGAATGAGATTTCTAAAAAAAGGCGAGAAAAAAAAGCCAGACCCACCCTCAGATCCTGCAGCGAAGGCACACCCTGACTTGAAGGTGATTACAGGTTCACAAGTTTCTGGTCGGCAATCCCGACAACCGACGCCCCCTCAACAACAACCACAGCAACAGCAACAAAACATCACATTACCGAATATCAAGTATAAAATCGCGGTCGCCAGCGGGAAGGGCGGTGTCGGGAAATCTACTGTCGCTACCAATCTCGCGATCTCCTTGGCGAATGCGGGCGCAACAGTCGGTTTGCTGGATGCAGATGCCTACGGTCCCAGTATCCCAACAATGATGGGTATTCAGGAACAGCCCAAGACCAGTCCGGAACGTAAAATTATTCCGCTCGTTCGTCACGACATTAAACTCATGTCGATTGGGTTTATGGTCCCGGAAGAACAGGCGATGATCTGGCGCGGACCGATGTTACACGGTGCCATCCGCCAATTACTCAGCGATGTCGATTGGGGTGAGCTTGATTATCTCATCATTGATCTCCCTCCGGGGACAGGTGATGTCGCGCTCTCTTTAACACAGGCACTTCCACTCACGGGCGCGCTCATTGTTACGACCCCGCAAGATGTCGCTCTCGCCGATGTTCGACGCGGCGTTGCGATGTTTGAACGGCTCGGTGTTCCTATCCTCGGCGTTATTGAAAACATGAGTTATTTCCTCTGTCCGCACTGTAATGAAAAAACAGAGATCTTTAGTGCTGATGGCGGTAAGAACACGAGCGAACGCTTCGGTGTTGCGTTCTTAGGGCAGATTCCGCTTGATGCTGAAGTCTGCACTGCGGGTGACATCGGCGTGCCGATTGTTGCTGGACATCCAGAGTCCCCCCAATCTGAAGCATTCGGCACAGTTGCCGCGGAATTGACAACGGTTCTGGAGGAAAGTGGCGAAGAAGATGAATTGACTATTCTCTAAGTTAGGTAATTCTAAAA
Source organism: Candidatus Poribacteria bacterium (assembly GCA_026713385.1). Taxonomy (GTDB): domain Bacteria; phylum Poribacteria; class WGA-4E; order WGA-4E; family WGA-3G; genus WGA-3G. The sequence continues at coordinate 13,186 of JAPOOP010000086.1, forward strand.
TCTACCATAAATAGCCTTGGGGCACGAAAGAAACTTTATTGACAAATCCTGCGTTTCCTATTAGAGTAGGTTTAGATTCTTATCCGAAACCGTTAACGCTTCTCATTCGAGTTATGGAGACACCCTACGCAAGGAGGCTATCTCATGGCGAATACAGGTTGGGGAAATATCTACAAAAAACTCGGCGCACGACCCGTCATTAATGCGACAGGCAACCAGACTGTCCGAGGCGGATCCACACCATCCGCAACTGTCAGGGACGCAATGCGTCAAGCGGATGAAAGTTACGTCGAAATGGAGGAATTGCTCGAAAAATCGGGACAATTCATCGCTGAGCGGTTGGGGGTTGAAGACGCGTATGTCACGGCTGGATGCTATGCCGCACTCGTCTTGGCATCGGCAGCAGTCATGACAGGGGACGACCCTGATAAATGCGCCCAACTTCCAGATACCACCGGACTAAAGAACGAAATTGTATTTCAGAAGAAGCAGCACTACGGCTACGATCGTGCGTTTACAGTTCCCGGGAGTAAACTCATATCTGTAGGTGACGAAAACGGTTGCACCGCGGTGGCGTTGAAGGATGCTATCGGTGAGAATACAGCCGCAGTCGCGTATCTCATCCAACCCGATCAAGGCAACGCCGTTCCGTTAGAGGAGGCGGTTGAGATCGCTCACTCACACAATCTGCCATTGATTGCTGATGCTGCCTCTCAAATCTATCCGCTTGACTATTTCCGGCGGAATGCTCAGTCTGCGGATCTTGTCTGTTTCGGTGGCAAGTATTTCAACGCCCCTCATTCTACAGGGTTTATATGTGGCAGGAAGGATCTCATTGAAATAGTTCGGGCACACGGTTTCATTGGACCAAAACCCGTTGGACGTGGCATGAAAGTAGACCGGCAGGAGATTATCGGGTTGGTGACCGCTATCGACATCTGGTTGTCAACGAACCACGAGGTGCGGTCAAAGGAACAGGATGGGAGATATGCTGTCCTCGCAGAAGGTCTTGAGAATCTCGACGGTGTATCGTGCGAAGTCCACTACCAAGAGAATAGTCATACACTGTCGAATCTACATGTTACGTTTGATACTGCAATTAGTGGCAAGGATGCTGCACAGGTCGCACAAGAATTGGATGCTGGCACCCCGCGTATTAAGGTGAACACGCACGGTAAAGAAACCATTGTAATTAGTGCCTACACTCTTAACCAAGGAGAAGAGGATATTATCGCAAACGCCTTGCGACACCTCTTGCGTGGATAGTATTCTTATCTTTTCGTGGTGACGGGTCTTCGGGCTCGTCACCGTCTCGCCGGAATAATCCAGAAGCTTCAATCTTACACCGTGGTGAGATTACCAAAAAACCCAGTCTGCCCATGGTTTTATATTAAGCACCATCCCTAATAAACAGAACGCCGCCGACCCGCCGAGTGCCCCTTTCCCAGCAGCCTCCAGTTGTAGCCTTCGCGCTCGCGCTTTATAGGCATCGGTATAAATACTAACATAGTCCGCTGGTTTGCCGAGAAGTCGCTCAGCAGACGGAATAGGCTGGTAGACATAAGCCCCACCCATAGCAACAACACCCAGCGGAAGATTACCCACCACTCCTAAAATCCCCCCAGCAGCAAGCCACAATGTTGTATTTATATCCTCTTCGGCATCAAATTCTGCATCCGCTTTGGCGGGAAAAATTATTGTGTTCTGCTGTGCGAAGCAGGGCATCGAGACGTTTAAACTGAGTCCGAACATCAGGACGATCAGAATGTGAAGTAGCAGACCTCTTTTCATTTCAGTTCCCTTTTGAAAACGTGAATTTGATAGGACTTACGCATTTTCCCGTAAAGTCCCTCTGATAAGGGGCGGGGAATGCCATAAGGAAACCTTCATACCCGGGGAAGTCCATACGGACTTCATACCGTTGATTCTGATTCTTTAGGGGGTTAAATCCAATGAAATAGTGCCTTTTCAGCAAGATATACCGTTTCTGTATTCAATTTGCATGAGTCCTGTTTGATTTAAACATTTCAAGCGCAATAAAGATTTTCCAGTTTGTAGTAGGGAAACCATTCATGGTCTCCCGTTCCATCCACGGTTAACGGGTGATAGATCACTAACTACGAATGCCTGAGCCTGAAAAAGTCAAGTGTTTCTATGGTGGCAGTATCTCAATAGCACGGCGTTCCGTTGTCGCTTTCCGTGCGGCTTCGATAATTGCGAGGTTGTGGTACGCCTTCTCTGTAGGCACAGGTAGCACTGTGTCCGCCGCGAGTGCCTTGAAAGTCTCCGTGAAGTATTGGACATGTCCACTGGCATCCTGCTGCTCAGCCTCGTTGAATGTGGGGAGGTCTATTTCCTTCCATCCGTCTGCCCTTGTGAAGCGACGCAGCGCGTTTGCCACGTTGTGACGATGCTGGACACGTAGTGAACCATTTTCAGCATGCATCTCACACCAACCAGAATCCGTGCCGGGCACACACCAGGCACCAGAGACAGTGGTGATACCCCCGTTTTCATGTTCACACAACAGCATAGCGATATCGTCAACGTCAATGTCAAGTCGTAGCGTTTGCACCCGTGCCTCAACATAACGCACCGGGGATTGCATCAGCGTACAGACGGCGTAAATTTCATGATAACTCGTGTCGATGATACAGCCACCGCCTTTCGCTTTACTGGCGCGCCACGCGAACGCCGGGGTTGGATGATCCGCTGAGAAGTCTGCAGGTTTCAACCCCATCCCAACGCTCCGTCCGAAATGCGATTCACCCAAGGCATCCAGTTCCGTCATTGCCGCTCGCATCCCCGCTGTGAAAATGTAGTTATGCACCACCGTGTAAGGAACATCATTGCGACGGACTGACTCCATAATTGTGTCCGCCTCTTCCAGCGTTGTTGCCATCGGTTTTTCGGAGATAACCGCAACACCAGCGTTTGCGGCTTCGGTGACCTGTTTGGCGTGAAGTGAGTGTGGTGTCGCAATCGTCACGACATCAATTGCCGCTTGTTCCAACATCTCGCGGTAGTCTGTGTATCGGTTTTCTGTGGGCACGTTGAACAGATCGCCAACTTTTTGCAGGTTTTCGGGAACGACATCTGCGAGGGCGGTTACCTGAACTGTGTCTGTGAGGGCGCGGTAGGCACGGGCATGCGTAATTTGCACAATCCCGCCACAGCCAATCAGTCCTAAGCGAATCGGTTTCTTCATTGTGGATCTCCTTTGTATAGAGTTTAGCAGTTTTTGGCGTAGCTTGCAAGCCAAAACTTGCTGTTGAAGGCGCGATTATGTCAAACTCTTTGCGCATCATGGTGTAGGCATTTGTGTCTTGTAGGAGGGATCTCCGAATCCCGACTGCTAACCGCTGGAGAGGTTTGGAACCTCGCCAATTCACAAAATATTTACACACTCACCAACATTTTTGTAACCCCTCTTTCTGCGAAATGTGCTACAATGCGTTCAGGAAAACAACGTATCCACGTCTTACCAATCAGAAGCTGAAAGGAGCGCAATATGAGCCAAGAAGAAAAAAAAGAATCTGAAGAAACGAAAAACGAAGAGAAAAATCCCGATATACCTGAAGATAAACTCTCGGTTACGCATCACAGCGTTACGATCAATGGCGAAGATATCCGCTACACTGCCACAGCAGGGACGCTCGTCCTGAAAGAGGAGATCGATAAGGAAGGCGAAAAGCCGAAAGCCTCCGTTTTCTTTATTGCCTATACGCGAGACGATGTGGAAGATACATCTAAACGTCCCGTAACGTTCTCCTTCAACGGCGGTCCCGGATCTTCATCGGTCTGGTTACATCTGGGAGTCCTGGGACCGCGATGTGTCAAACCTGATGAAGATGGTGAATTGCCCCAACCCCCGTATCAATTGACCGATAACGAATGTTCGATTTTAGACAAAACGGATCTCGTTTTCATCGATCCCGTCAGCACTGGGTTCAGCAGAGCGGTGCCCGGTGAAGAAGCGAAACAGTTCCACGGCTTCAAGAGAGATATTGAATCGGTTGGCGATTTTATTCTCCTCTATTTGGGACGCTACAAACGTTGGGGATCGCCCAAACTCCTGATCGGTGAGAGTTATGGAACGACACGGGCTAGCGGACTGGCGGGTTATCTTCAGGGAAGGCATGGCACATATCTCAACGCCATTATGCTCGTTTCGGTGGTGCTTAACTTCCAAACGATCCGATTCGCACCCGGCAACGATCTTCCTACCCACCTATGCGGCGACTGCACTTTATCACGACAGATTGGGCGGTATAGATACCGAATTTGAAGCGTTCATTGACGAGGTGAGAGCCTTCGCAACGGGGGATTACACCGTCGCTTTGATGCAGGGAAGTGGCATAACTGCAGATCAACGTGCGAACATCGTTCAACAACTCACAAAGTATACTGGACTTACACCGGAATACCTTGAGCGGACGGACATACGGATTAATATCGCACGATTCTGTAAGGAACTGCTCCGAGACGAAAAACGCACGATTGGGCGTTTTGATAGCCGATACAAGGGAATTGACCGCGATTCAGCGGGTGAAACTTACGAATACGATCCGAGTTCCGCAGTCGTGCAAGGCGCGTATACCGCCGCTCTCAACGCCTATGTCCGAGATGAACTGGAATTTGCGTCCGACCTACCCTATGAAATCTTGAGCCGACGTGTTCATCCGTGGGATTATAGCGACCATCAGAACGAATACGTCAACGTTGCCGATACACTCCGCGCCGCGATGACCATGAACCCTGCCTTGAAAGTCTTTGTTGCGAACGGTTATTACGACTTAGCAACACCGTTTCTCGCATCAGAGTATACCTTCAGCCATTTGGGACTTGATGAATCTTTGCAGGACAACATCACGATGGCTTACTATCAGGCTGGACACATGATGTATATTGACCAAGCGGAATTGCGCAAGATGAAAGACGATATGGATGCGTTCCTTGACGACGTGCTTCCGTAACCCCTGTGCCTTAACCGAAAGTTTTTAATTTCTGAGTCTCTCTGCTGCGCTCCATTTCATGACGCACAGGTTTTCAGTGAATTCAAGGGATTCATCAAACGGCGATGAGAGTTTCCAAGTTGGGAAGTGAGGAGAATTCTCTTTCAATTTTCTACCAGATCCGTGGTTTCCTGCAACAATGGCGCAGGGTTTTTGCTTGGGTGTTTCTTCAGATATAAGGAACGTCCTTCAAAGCCGAAACGCACGTTGTTCCTCCGCAAGGTAAAATTAAAAAAACCGCAAGGTAAAATTAAAATATGAGTTATCAGAATTAGTTCCAAGTGTGTAGCTTGTAACGAAGTGGAAAGCGGGTTTACGGGAATGAACATCAACTCCCCAGTTCGCCTGACCGAACCGCAAGGTAAAATTAAAATATGAGTTATCAGAGAGAATTTGAGAAAAGACTGAACGTCGCTGTCGTCGGAGTCGGTTCACACGGCTATCGCAATGTCCTACCGACGCTGACATTTCTCCCAATTCGGCTTAAAGCATTGTGTGATCTTGATATTGACCGCGCCCGCATCACAGCCGAACAATACGGCGTTCAGGCGTGCTATCCGAGTATGGCGGAAATGTTCCGCAACGAAGAATTGGACGCGATCTTTCTCTGTGCACCACCGCGTCTGCACCCCGAATTGGCCTGTGAGGCATTAGATGCCGGTATGCATGTCTGGATGGAAAAACCACCCGGAATGTTTGCCGCCGAAGTCTCAGAGATGATCCGGCACCGAAAGGATCGCGTCGTCGTTGTCGGGTTCAAAAAGGCGTTCATGCCTGCTACACAGAAGATTATCGAAATCTTCGCAACGGATGAGTACGGCCCCTTGCGAAGCATTTTGGGAGTTTATCCGATGACAATTGCGGAAGATGGGAAGCGTGTGTTGCGTGAGAGAGAGCATACGAATTGGCTCCAAAACGGTTGCCATCCGCTGTCTCTGTTCGTTGCAGTGGGTGGAAAGGTTTCAGCAGTGACTGTCCGCCGAGGGCAACGCGGCGGTGGCGTGTGTATCATGGAATACGAAAGCGGGGCATTCGGAAACTTCCATCTGGCTGATGGCGCAAGACATGGACAGCCTTCTGAACTTTATCAATTCTTCGGTGATGGATGCCATGCCGAGATTCGGAACAGCACGCGTGTCCTACTCCAGCGCGGCATGTCCTTCAATTATAGCGGCAGTACCAGTTATGTCCCTGAAGGTTTTGACAGTGGTGCCATCGTCTGGGAACCCCAATACAGTCTCGGCACCCTTGAAAACAAAGGGCTTTTCATACAAGGCTTCTACCAAGAGATGCGATATTTTTGTGACTGCATTCTGGAGGGCAAGCCAGCAAAACAGGGATCGCTTGAGTTCGCACTGGAAGTGATGAAAGTCTACGAAGCGGGACTCCGTTCAGAAGGCGAGACCGTCCCTGTTTGATAAGAATAATCGCGGTGGAGAGCAAAATGTTAACGAAACTAATCTGTCGTAATTTCAAAAATTTTGACGAAGTTGAGATCGAATTGGGGAATCCCGTCGTCTTCATCGGACCAAACAATTCAGGCAAAACAACGGCGTTACAAGCACTCGCTTTGTGGGAGATAGGACTCAAACGATGGAACGAAGAAAGCCGCAAGCGGAAAACAAAATCAGAAAAGCGTCCGGGGGTTGCTATAAACTGTCGCGATCTCATCTCTGTTCCGGTACCAAGCGCACGATTACTTTGGCGAGATTTGCAAGTTCGGAATGTGAAACGGGTTGAGGGTAAACAACGAACCCAGAATGTCCGTATAGACATTATTGTAGAGGGTGTTACGGATGGAAAAAATTGGCAATGTGGTTTCGAGTTTGACTATGCCAATCAGGAGTCCTTTTATTGTCGCCCTTTGAGAGTATCAGAAGCAGATGAGAAAGGGACCGAGCGTATGCTTGTTCCTGAAGAGGCAGGAGACCTCTCTGTCGCATTTCTTCCACCGATGTCTGGGCTTGCCTCTAATGAGACGCGTCTTGATCCTGGAGCAATCAATGTACGTATCGGAGAGGGACGGACAGCAGAAGTGCTGCGTAACCTCTGCTATCAGGTTTCACAAGGTCCGGATATGACAACATGGGAAAAACTTTGTGGGAAAATTACTGCACTTTTCGGTGTGCAACTTGATAAACCAGATTATATTCCAGAGCGTGGAGAGGTAACGATGAATTATCGCGATGAGTCTGGTATTTCTCTCGATCTTTCTTCATCAGGACGGGGCTTGCAACAAACGCTCCTGCTACTCGCCTATATTGCAGCACATCCGAAATCTGTCCTTTTGATTGATGAGCCAGACGCGCATCTTGAAATCCTTCGGCAACGCCAGATTTATCAGATTCTTACAGAGTCAGCAACCGAACATGACAGCCAGATTGTTGCTGCCAGCCATTCTGAAGTCATCCTCAATGAAGCAGCGGATCGCGATGTCGTTATCGCTTTTCTTGGCAAGCCTCACCGAATTGATGGCCGCGGAAGTCAACTCCTCAAATCGCTCCGGACGATCGGTTTTGAAGAATATTATCAGGCTGAACAGCAGGGATGGGTTCTCTACCTTGAAGGTTCGACCGATCTTGCAATCTTGCGTGCGTTTGCAGAAAAACTCTCGCACGAGGTGATAACTGTCTTGGAACGTCCTTATGTTCACTATATTGGTAATCAACCGACGGAGGCACGTAAACACTTTTATGGCTTGCGCGAGGCAAAACCTGACCTCGTCGGATTCTGTCTCTTTGATCGAATTTCTGACCAACTGCAGAATCCTCCCGAATTAATAGAGTACGCATGGCAAAAGCGTGAGATTGAGAATTACATTGTATCCAGCAAGCAGGTGCTGATTGATTGGTTATATGCAAAGGCAGAGGAACGAACTGAAGGTCCATTGTTCTTGATGCACTGGGTATCTACGATGGAAAAAAGATTGAGGAGATTGAAAAAGCCCGAGAAACCCTTGGTCAAGAGTCGCCTTGGTTACCAGATATCAAAGTAACCGATGATTTTTTGGACCGACTTTTTGAGACCGTCTTTGATGAATTGAAGATCCCAAACCTCATGCAAAAAACGAATTATCATACTTTAGTCCGATATGTGTCACCGGTGCATATCGACTCGGAAGTTATCAAGGTCCTGGATAGTATTTTAGAGGTAGCTAATAAAGCAGTGCCGTTAAGTAGTAGGCGTAGCCTATAAGATGGAGGAAAAACGTGGAATATAGACGATTGGGAAAAAGCGGAATTAAGGTATCCGAAATCTGTTTAGGGACGATGACCTTTGGTCATGGAGCCGACGAGTCAGAAACAAATCGCATGGTAGATCTTGCGCTGGATGCCGGTGTCAATTTTTTTGACACGGCAAACTCTTATGCCGAAGGCGAATCCGAAGTCCTACTCGGCAAAGCACTCAAGGGCAGACGACGGGATGCCGTCATCGCGACGAAGTTTTTCAACCCGATGGGCACCGGTCCCAACGATTCCGGAATGTCTCGCGTCCACATTATGCAGGCGATTGACGATAGCCTTAAACGTCTCCAAATGGATTACGTAGACATCTACTATATTCACCACGTTGATTCGCAAACCCCATTAGAGGAGATGCTTCGCGCTCTGGACGATCTCGTCCAGCAAGGGAAAGTTCGCTATACGGCGTGTAGCAACTACCAAGCCTGGCGGTTATCCGAAGCGTTATGGCTCAGCGATGTAAACAATTGGGCACGCTTTGCATGCTATCAACCGCAATATAGTCTCGTCGTCCGGGACATAGAACAGGAGATTGTGCCGCTCTGCGACCTCAAAGGACTTGGGGTCGTCGTATGGAGTCCGTTAGCGGGTGGGTTTCTCTCTGGCAAATATAAACCCGGTGAACGCACACAAGGCGGAACGCGATCTGCTGAGGGATGGGCATATCCCGAACGCTATTTCGCTGACAACGCCGATGAGACGTTACAGGCACTCTTTGACGTTTCTGATACGCTTGGACGTAGTCCCGCGCAAGTCGCACTGCGGTGGGTACTGGAACAGCGGGCAATGACTTCGGTGATTGTAGGGGCAAGGCACACAGGACATTTGCGCGATAACCTCGGTGCAGCTGGATGGCGGCTTGAAGGCGAAGCACTCCAAAAACTCAATGAGGTCTCGCATCTGCCGGATCGCTATCCTGAAGCGATGGAGAAAAATATACATGAACGCAGGGATAGTGCCGTTGATATGCCACGACTGTAGAAGTCAAATACACCAAAAAGCCGAACCTTTCTCGTGTGGATTTGACTAACTTAAACACTTCTTAGCGAACGAGAGTGGCACGGAAGGACATATTATACTTTTCACGCTGATTAAGGTCAGGAGGAAGTCTCCATGTTAGGATTAGGAAAATGGAAAATTATTGCGATTGTCGGGGCGGTGGTATTGGTGGTAGCCGCTGTTGCCGTGGGACGCATCGTCTTTACAAACTCAGATGGAAATAGTAATGCTGAAACGCCTGAAGTAAAAACTGCAGCGGTTGAACGCGGTGACATTGCCGTAACAATTGACGCAACTGGGACCATCAAGCCCTTGAATATTGTCAAAGTCAGTTCCAAAGCGAGTGGAAAAATTTTGGAACTCAGGGTTGATGCCGGCGATTACGTTGAGAAGGATGAGATCATCGCCGTGATTGAAACGACTTACGTCCAAATTAGTTTAGAGCAAGCGCAGGCAGATCTGAGAACCGCGCAAGCGCGTTTACAACAGGCAGAAATTGACTTTGAACTCCAGAAGGAGCAGTCGGCAATCCAGATTCGTCAGTCGGAGGAATCTCTCGCTGAAGCGAGGCAACGGCTCGTCCAGATCGAGGAAGCGATTCGCATTGAGAAGATAGCGAATAGACGCGGTGTGTTGGATGCCGAAAATAGTCTCAATATCTCCAAAATTCGGTATAAGTTACTAACCTCTGATGAGGTTCGAGATGAAAATAGGCAGCGCGCGAAATCCTCCCTGGAGCAGGAAAAGGCAAATTTAGAGTTAATAGCAGCGGAGCATAAAAGGAATAACACGCTTTACGAAAAAGAACTCATCTCACAAGCGGCATTAGAATCTTCACAGGCGCAACTTAAATCGGCACAGGCACGGCATCGGTCTGCTGAAGAAAACCTGAAACTGGTTGAGAGACCAGCGACTGAAGCTGAACTCGAATTGGGACAAGCCGATATTAGAAAGGCGGAATTCAACCTTGAAATCGCTGAAGAAAGAGTAGAATCTGAAGCCACGCGAGACATGGATATTGAACTTCAGCGGCAACGGATTGTGCAAGCCGAAGAGTCTTTGAAACTCGCAAAGGCAAACCAGAAACAGATTGAGCGTAAACAACGCGATCTGGAGACTGCACGCTCATCGGTCACACGCAGTGAAACGCAGCTGGAACTCCGTCAAATTGAATACGATGATACGACCATCCAGGCACCTATCTCTGGAACAATCCTCGAAAAACTCGTCGAAGAAGGACAGGTGATTACTTCCCGCCTCTCTTCACTCGCCTCAGAAGAAGGACAGACGCTTGTCACGATGGCAGACCTTGACACCGTTTATGTCGTAACAGAGGTTGATGAAACCGACATCGGTAAGGTGGAGATAGGACAACCCGTGACCATCACAGTTGAAGCCTATCCCGATACGCCGTTTCAGGGGGAAGTCTTAAAAATTGCGCCACAGGGACAATCCCTTCAGAACGTAACCACTTTTGAAGTAACCTCCGAGTTGAAAAATGTGGAAGCTTCAGCAACACGGCAAGGGATGAGGGCTGGTGCCGGAAGAGGGCAAGGGGGCGGTACCCGTCCCGACATGGCAAATATGACCGAAGAACAGCGCGAACGTTTCCGGGCGATGCGTCAACAGCGTCAGGCAGAAGGCGGTGGTGCCGGTGAAAGATCAAGACCGACTGCCCAAGAAACACCTGCGCAACCGACACAGGAGCAATCAGTTGCGAAGGAAGAGGAGACGGAAGATGATAGTTTTGGTGGACTTTTCGGTGGGTTTTTTGAGGAAGCACCTATCGCTGAAGCACCAACGCAACCCGAAGCCGCGGGGACAGAGGATGCAAAGATACCATTCCTCAAACCCGGCATGAACGCCAGTGTCCAGATCTCCGCTGTCAACAGAATGGATATTCTCACCCTTCCTGCGGAAGCCGTCCTTGATATGCGCGGCAGGAAAATGGTCAGGATGGTTGGTGAAGACGGACAACCCGGACGTCCGCAACCGATCGTAACAGGAGTCAGCAGTTTCGACAAGATCGAAATCATCTCTGGTCTTACTGAAGGAGATGTCGTCGCAATCGGGGGCTTTGGCGGCGGCGGTGGCGGCGGCGGTGAAGATTGGCGGCGACGTATGATGCAGAACCCCGCTTCAACGATGCGCCGAATGACTGGCGGTGGCGGTAGAGGACGTTAGGTACGAAGGAGGAAATGCTATGAGTATTTTGGAGAGTCTTACAAACGCATTAAGTGCCTTAATGGCAAATAAACTCCGATCTATGTTGACCATGTTAGGGGTGATCATCGGTGTCGGCGCTATTATAACCACGACCTCAATTGGCGAAGGTGCAAAAGCCGACATCACCGAACGAATTCAGACACTCGGTGCGAACATTCTCGCGGTTCGTCCAGGGCAAAGTAGATCTCGAGGGCGCGGCTCTGCCGATGCCCGGAGAAGCCTCACGGTTGCAGACATGGAGGCGTTGCAAGAGCGCGGACAGAATTTTGGCTATGTCACTCCTGAGGTGAGCAGCCGCGCACAGGTGAAGTATCGAAATAAAAATGTAAACACAACCATCGTCGGGACATCCCCGGAGTACCTTGTTACCGCGAATTTTACCGTCGAAAAGGGGCGATTTTTTACAGACAGTGAAATCCGATACCGCGAACGTGTATGTGTCCTCGGTAAAACCGTTGTTGATAATCTTTTTGAGACGGCAGAAGCGGTCGGCGAAACCGTTAAGATTAAGAATGTGGGTTTTCGCGTCTTAGGGGTTATGAAGGAGAAGGGCGCCAGCGGATGGCGAAACCCGGATGATCAGGTTTTCATCCCCTATTCGACCGCTATGAAACGCGTTTTCGGGGAGGATTATCTCGCAAGTATCAGTATACAGGCGAATGATGACAAACTCCTTGAGTCCGCAGAAACTGAGGTAACGGAACTGCTTCGGAGGCAACACAAAATCGCACCAAATAAGGAACTTGACTTTCACGTTCGGAACCAAGCAGAATTCATGGAGACCTTGGAAGAGTCCAGCCAAACCTTCACTAATATGATTTTAGGGATTGCCGTGGTATCATTGCTTGTTGGTGGCATCGGTATTATGAACATTATGCTCGTCTCTGTGACCGAGCGGACAAAAGAGATTGGGCTTCGTAAAGCCGTTGGTGCACAGCGTTCTGATATCCTCGCTCAGTTCCTTGTTGAATCCACGTCGTTGGCACTCGTTGGAGGGATTATTGGGATTGGGGTCGGCATAGCCGGTGCGGAAATAGTGCCTTCGTTTTGGGGATGGCGGACCGTTGTCTCGCCGGTGTACGGAATATTGTCCTTTGTTGTCAGCGCGTTGGTAGGGATCTTTTTTGGTGCCTATCCCGCATGGAAAGCAGCGAAACTCCATCCAATTGACGCACTCAGACACGAATAATCTTCTGTAGGAGGAAACCCGGATAAAAGGTTTTCGTTATATCCAAGTCCATAGCCTGCAACATCGGCGCAGGCGGATATACGCAAAGAAACATCTAACGCACGAATCCATTTGACTGAACCGCAAGGAAAAATTGAAGTAAGGTTTTCGTTATATCCAAGCTCATAGCCTGCAACATCGGCGCAGGCGGATATACATAAAGAAACACCTAACGCACGAATCCACTTGACCGAACCGCAAGGAAAAATTGAAGTAAGGTTTTCGTTATATCCAAGCTCATAGCCTGCAACATCGGCGCAGGCGGATATACATAAAGAAACACCTAACGCACGAATCCACTTGACCGAACCGCAAGGAAAAATTAAAATATGGAAAAAATAGCAGTCATCGCAGGTGTGGGTCCCGGTTTAGGGGCTGCACTCGCCCGTAAATTTGTAAACGAAGGATGTAATGTAGCACTATTGTCTCGCTCATCCGCCTACATTAAAAATCTATCCACGAGATTGGGAAAATCCGGACGCACAGCCATTCCTATCCCCACGGATATTGCTGACGCTGAGCAGGTATCAGAGAGTTTCGCTCGCATTCGAGAGGAACTCGGCGATCCCGATATCTTAGTGAATCATGCCGCAAACGCAGCTTGGGGCAGTTTCGCAGATCTCACACCCGAAGCGTTTGAGGCGGCGTGGCGCGTCTGCACGCTCGGTGGATTCCTCTGTTCAAAACAGGTCGTTCCGGGAATGCTCAAAAAAGGTGGCGGGAGTATTCTCTTTACCGGTGCGACTTCTGCTGTCCGTGGCAGGGCAGGTGCATTGGCGTTTAGTAGTGCCAAGTATGCAACGCGAGGCTTAGCATCGGCACTTGCTCGTGAGGTCGGTCCCCACGGCATCCATGTCGCGCATGTTATCGTTGACGGCGTTATTGATACACCGGGTGTACGACAACGTTATAAACTATCA